>JAIBBS010000226.1 GCA_019694555.1 Nannocystaceae bacterium | reverse complement strand
CGGGCGGTGACGCCGGCGCGAGCGCGAGCGGCTCGGGCAGCGGCGACGACAGCGGGGGCACCGGCTCGGGCGCCGCGGGCGACGACGCCGGCGGCTGTGGCTGCGACACGGGCGGCCCGCGCGGCGCGGGGTCGTTGCTCGCGATGATGGTGCTGCTGGCCGCGGGCCCGCGACGTCGCCTGCGCTGAGCACGATCGCGCGGCACGATCTGGGTCGCGCACGACTCGATCCGGGTCATGCCCACGGTGGCGGCGACGCAAGCCCGCGTCGTCGCGACGATCTGCCTTCGGCATCGCGGCTGCTACCGCAGGCAGGCATGCACCACACCCTGCGCCTGCTGGCGATCCCCACCTTCGCGTTGTCGGCCACCGCGTGCGGCCTGTTCGGCATCGGCGGCCACGAGCCGTCGGAGGGCGGCGACGCCGACGCGAGCACCACCGATGCCGCGCTGGACACCAGCGACGGCAGCGACGGATACGGCGACGAGCAAGGTGGCGCCGACGCGAGCGCGAGCGCGAGCGCGTCGGCCGGCGACGACGACACTGGCGGCGGCAACCACCTGCCCTCGGCGGTCGCGACCGCGATCGCGGCGGGACGGCTGCACTCGTGCGCGGTGGTGCAGGACGGCACGGTGCGCTGCTGGGGCTACGAGCAGGTCGGTCAGCTCGGCAACGGCGTCATCGCCGACATGGCGCACCCCGAGCCGGTCGAGGTCATCGGCCTCGACACCGCCGCGGTCGCGATCGCGGCGTTCGGTGATCACACCTGCATCGTCGACGACGGCGGCGCGACGTGGTGCTGGGGCGACAACGCCGACGGTCAGCTCGGCGACGGCACCGGCGAGCTGTCGGCGACGCCGCGCGCGGTGACGGGCATTCCGGCCGCGTTCGCGGTCGCAGCCGGCTGGGCCCACACCTGCATCGCCGCGACCGACGGCACCGCGTGGTGTTGGGGCAAGAACGAATACGGCCAGCTCGGCAACGGCAGCACCGCCAGCGCGCTCGCACCGGTGCAGGTCGCGGGCCTGACCGGGGTGCAGTCGATCGCGGCCGGACGCGATCACAGCTGCGCCGCGACCGAAGACGGCACCGCGTGGTGCTGGGGCGGCGACGTCTACGGCGAGCTCGGCGACGACGCCGACACCGACGCGACGCAGGTGCCGGTGCAGGTCGCGAACCTCGAGGGCATCATCGGCGTGAGCGCCGGTGGCAACGCCACGTGCGCGTGGGACGACGGCGGCGCGGCGTGGTGCTGGGGCACCAACGAGTACGGCCAGCTCGGCGACGGCAACTCCGGCATCCTGCTCGACAGCCACTACCCGGTCGCGGTGCTCGGCATCGACGCGGGTGCAGCCATGATCGCGACGGGTTGGTCGTTCGCATGCGGCATCGTCGACGGCGGTGCGCGCTGTTGGGGTAGCAACTACGACGGCGTGCTGGGCACCGGCGAGGGCCCCGAGGTCGTCTCGCCCACGCCGGTCGACGTGCTCGGCATGGGCAGCGGCGTCGCGGAGATCGTGACCAGCAGCGCACACGCGTGCGCGCGCACCGACGCGGGTGCGGTGCGGTGCTGGGGCACCAACGGCGCCGGCGAGCTCGGCGAGGGATCGACCTCCGACGCGACCGCGCCGCAGCCGGTGATCAGCCTGCCGTGAGCACCGGCGTGGGCGCGGGCGCGCGATGGCGCTTGCCAATCGTGGCGCAGGCCGTCATACCGCCAGGGACGTGCTGCTGTCGCCGTTGCTCGCCGTCCTCGCCGTCGTGGCGCCGGCGCATCGCGTCGATGTCGTGATCCACGGCGAGGACGAGGCGATGCCGCAGTGGATCGCGCGGCTGCGCGAGCAGGTCGAACGCGACGGTCGCTCGCTGGCGATCACCCGCAGCGGTGCGATCGATCTCGCAGCCGCGCTCGCCACGCCGCGGCCCGACGACGCCCAGCTGGCGCAGATCTGGCTGGAGCTCGCGCCCGACGGCGCGCTCGAGATCCTCGTGGTCGACGGGCCGCGGGCGCGCGCGCTGCTGCGCGAGGTCCCGGCGCCGGCGGGTCTCGACGAGGCCGCGCGCGAGGCCGTGGCCACGATCGCCGCCAGTGCGATCGAAGCGATCGCCGCGGGCGAGCCGGTCGGTCGCGCGCACGACGAGCTCGAGGCCGAGGTCGCCGCGGCGGGCGCGGCCGCGCCGACGACGAGCCCCGCGTCCGATCCGACGACCTCGCCGTCGTTGCCGACGCCGCCGCGCCCGCGCGCGGCCGCCGGGCCGACGGTCGCGTCGACGCCCACTGCGACGCGCTCGCGCCTGCCCACCGCCGCGCGTGTCCGTGCGGCACTCGAGCTGGGCTGGCGCGCGCAGGCGTGGCAAGCCGACGCGCCCGCGCTGCAGCACGGGCCCATCGCCGCGCTCGCCATCGTCGCCGCGGTGCCACGGCTCTCGCCCGGCGCGGTCGTCTCGGGTCAGTTCCGACTGCCGGCGCACGTGCGCGACGCCGGGCTCGACGCGCGGCTGCTCGGCGGCGCCGTGCGTGCGCTCGCCACGATCGAGCCCAGCGTCGCGCGACGCGTGCGGCTGCGTGCGCGGGCCGGGTTCGGCGTCGATCTCCTGCACGTCGCGGTCTCCGGGATCGATCGCCCGGCCACGGCGCGGACCCGCACGCTGCCGATCTTCGCGCTGGGTTTCGGCACCGCCGCGTACGTCTCGGCGCGCGTGGCGCTCGCGGTCGATGCCTCGCTCGAGCTCGACCTGGTCGACACGAAGTTGGTGCTGCTCGGCCAACACCGCACGATCTTCGACCCCTGGCGGCCCCGGCCCGGCCTGGGTTTCACTGTGCAGTGGGACGTCGTGGCTCCGCCGTGATCGATCGCGGCCGGTCGTGGCCACTGCTGGGCACCATGACGGTCAGACACGAGTTCCAACGGTTGACGCTGTCGCTGTGCATGCCGCTCGCGGCGGGCTGCATCACCGGCGAGATCCCGCTCGATGATCCCGAGCAGAACCAGGCCAGCGGCAGCGAAGGCGAGGGCGCGAGCAGCGACGACGGTGCCGGCGGGACCGGCAACGGTCCGGGTTCGGGCGGCAGCTCCGGCGCGCCCACCTGCGGCGAGGGCGACGGCATCATCGCCGACGACGCGCCTGCGGACGTGCCGCTGCAGTTCACGCTGCGCAACGACACCGCGGTGCCGGTGCTCGTGCCCGGTCATCGCTTCTGCGGCGGGATCCTCGAGTACATCTGGATCGAGGCGTACTTCGACGACGCCGACACGCCGCCGGACGTGACCGTGTACGGCCACCCGTTCCCGGACTGTGGCTCGGCCTATGCCACCGAGTGCAGCGATCCCGAGCAGCCGGTCGCGGGCTGCGACGGCTGCACCGCGGCGTCGCCGGTGCTGCTGCAGCCCGGTGCCGAGTTCTCGCTCGACTGGGATCGACGCTGGTACCTCGACTGGACCCGACCCAACGCGTGCGAGGGCGATCCGCCGGAGAGCACCGCGTGCACGCATCGCGGCGCGTTCGCCGGTGACGACCGCGCGACCGCCGAGGTCCACGCGATCGAGGCGCTCGACAGCTACTGCGGCGACGCGCCGTGCGTGTGCCCCGACGGCGCCGATGCCTGCGTGCTCGAGAGTGTCGACGGCGAGTCCGTGCAGTTCGTCGACGAGCTCACCTGGACCGCGCCGATCGTGAGCGCCGACGTCGACGCGTTCGTCATCCCGCTGGGACCATGACCCGCGCCAGCCTCGCGATCTCCGCCGCTGGGCGCGAACGTGACGAGCTCGACGAGCTCGTCCGCCGCGCCGCGCGTCGCGATCGCGAGGCCCAGACCGCGGTGCTCGCCGCGGTCGCGCCGCGGGTGTTGGCCGCGGTCCGCGGCGTGCTCGGTGTGCACGCTGCCGACGTCGACGACGTCGCACAGGACAGCCTCATCGCACTGCTCGATGCGCTGCCGAACTTCCGCGGCGACTGCCCGATCGCGAGCTTCGCCTGTGGCGTCGCCGTGCGGACGGCGCTGCGCAGCCGCCGACGGTGGCTGCGCCGCGCGCCCAAGCACGAGCAGTACGGGCGCGAGCAGCTCGACGTCGAGCCCGCACACGGGGTCGACGTGCAGCTCGATCGTGCGCGCCGACTCGCGGTGTTGCGCACGCTGCTGGGGGCGCTGCCGCTGCCGCAGGCCGAGGCGCTGGCGTTGCGCTGCATCCTCGAAGCCGACCTGCCCGAGATCGCCGCGGCTGCGGGGGTCCCCGTCAACACCGTGCGCAGCCGCATCCGGCTCGCGCGCGAAGCCCTGCTGCAGCGCATCGACGCCGACCCGTCGCTGCGCGCGCTGTTCGAGGTGGATCATGCGTGATTCGTCCCCCGGGATGCGTTCGATCGAGAACCGACTCCATCGCGATCTCGTCGTCGACACCGCCGCCCAGGCCGGTGACGACGAGCGATTGCAACGCATCGTCACCGGTGCCGTCGCGGGCGGCGTCGGCCTGGGCGCGCTGTGGCTGGCGCTGCGATCGAGCGCGGGGCTCAAGCTCGGCACCGTCGTGGTCGCGACGGCGACTGCGACGGCGAGCGCCGCGACCTGGCTCGCGACGCGCCCGGCCGAGCCGCGCGCATCGGTGGTGAGCGCGTCGGCGCCCGTCGGCGAGCGCGTGGCGCCGCCGTCCGCACCCGATGCCGCGCCCGTGCCCGCGACGCTGCCGCTGCCGTCGCCGGTGCCCGCGGCGGTGCCGTCACCGGCGAGCGCAGCGGTGGCGGCACCGTCCCGCGCGACGGTGCGCACCGAGTCGAGCTCGCCCGCGGCGGTGCTCGAGGCCGCCAACGGTGCGCGTGCGGATCGCGACTTCGCGCGTGCGACCGCGTTGTATCGCACGCTGCAGCAGCGGTGGCCCGAGAGCCGCGAGTCTGCCGTCGGGTGCGTCGCGCTGGGTCGTTTGCTGCTCGATCGCGACGACGCCGACGCGGCCGCCGACACCTTCGCGCGCTGCGTCGCGCAGCACCCACGCGGCCCCGTGGTCGAACAGGCGTGGGTCGGTCGCGCGGAGGCCCTCGAGGCGCTCGGTCGCGATGCCAGCGCGCGGCAGGCATGGTCCGAGCTGTTGCGACGCTTTCCCGACTCGCTGTACGCCGGCAAGGCGCGGCGAAAGCTCGAGCCGTGATCGCGCGCCGCGGCCGGCTGCATCGAAGTCCGCGCCGTGGCCCTCGCGACGCGCCGGCTTCGGTGCGCGGCGTTGAACCGCTTGCGCGCCCGGGCTAAGGTGGTCGTGATGGCCGACGTGGCGCAGCACCCGTGCGCGATCGCCCGTGCGCGGCGGGTCGATCCGCCGCCGCGAACGCGTGGGTGGGCGGTGTGAGCACGCAGCCCGCGGCGCCGTCGGATGCGGAGCTGCTGTCGCGGTGGCGGCAGTCGGACAAGCAGGCCGGCAGCGCGCTGGTCGAGCGCCACTTCACCGCCGTGTATCGCTTCCTTCGCCGCCGCATCGGCGACACCGCGGTGGCCCGCGACCTGGCGCAGCAGACCTTTCTCACCCTGGTCGAGTCGAGCGGCGCCGCGCCCGAGCACGTGCGCATGCGTGCGTGGGTGCTGGGCATCGCGCGCAACCTGATGCTGCACCACTGGCGCGACCTCGCGCGGCCAGCGAGCGACGTGGGCGAGCCGCAGTCCGTCGCGACGCCGAGCCAGGCGGTGGGCGACCAGCAGGCCCGCGCGTTGGTGCGGCGCGCCATCGCAGCGCTGCCCGACGAGCTGCGGATGACGCTCGAGCTGCACTACTGGGACGAGCTGACGACGGCGGAGGTGGCCGCGGTGCTCGAGGCGCCGGTCGGCACGATCAAGTGGCGACTGTCGCGGGCGCGCGAGCTGCTGCGCGCTGCCATCGTCGAGCATGCCGGTGATGCTCGGTTGGTCGACGCGACGCTGCGCGGTCTGGACCGGCTCGCGCGCGAGGTCGGATCCGACGACGACGGTGCGCCGTGACCGTGCGCGAGCTGGGCCTGGTCGAGGCGGTGCGCGACGCCGAGGACTGGGACCGCGTGGACGCCGAGAACGCGCTCGCGGCGGTATCGAAGGCGCTCTTCGATCGCCCGCCCGCGCCGCTGCAGCTGTCGCGCTACATCGTGCTCGAGCGCATCGGCGCGGGTGCGGTCGGATCGGTGCACGCCGGCTTCGATCCCGAGCTGCGCCGCAGTGTGGCGATCAAGGTCATCGCCGCGCCGCGCGGCGAGGGTGACGCGGCCGCCGCCACACGGGAGCTGCTCCGCGAGGCCCACGCGATCGCGAGCCTGCGACACCCCAACGTGGTCACGGTGCACGACGTCGGTCTGATCGGCGAGGGGCACCGCGCGTTCGCGCCGGGCGTGTTCATCGTGATGGAGCGGGTCGAGGGCGAACCGCTGTCGCGATGGGCGCACGGCCGCAGCTGGCGCGCGATCGCAGCGGTCATGCTGCAGGTCGGCCGCGGGCTGCGAGCGGCGCACGAGGCCGGTCTCATCCACCGCGACGTCAAACCCGCGAACGTGATGGTGGGCCGTGACGGGCGCGCGATGCTGGTGGACTTCGGCCTCGCATGCGCAGCGACCCCGGGGCCGCTCGAGACGCTCGATGGGGTCCCGCTCGTCGTCGGCACGCCCGCGACGATGTCGCCCGAGCAACACGCCGGCGGCCCCCTCGATGCGCGCAGCGATCAATACGGCTACTGCGCTGCGTTCTACCTCGCGCTGACCGGACGACCACCCTGTCTCGCCGACGATCTGCCGACGCTGGTGCGCCTGAAGCGAGGCGGCCAGATCGCGCCGGTGGTCGGGCTGCCGCGGTGGCTCGACGCCATGCTGCGCCGCGGTCTCGCGGGCGAACCCGAGGCTCGCTTCCCCGACATGGGTGCGTTGCTCGATCGCCTCGAACGCGGCCTGGGCCGGCGCCGCCGCTGGTGGACCGCGGCTGCGCTCGCGGCGAGCCTGGGCGCGACCGCGGCGATCGCCTGGGCCGCCGCGGGGCCGAGCGCGATCGATCGGTGCACCCACGCGCTGCACGACGATCTCGCACGGGTGTGGAACCCCGCGAGCCGCGACGAGGTCCGCGCGGGCTTGCTCGCGACCGCGGTGCCGGGCGCGGACGCGGTCGCGGGTCGCGTCGACGCGCTGCTGGACGACGTCGCGGTGCGCTGGATCGCCGAGGTCGACGGTGCCTGTGCGGCGGCGGATCGCACCGGCGACGCGGGCGCCCGCGCGGCGCAGCTGGGTTGCCTCGACGACGTGCGAGCGGAGGTCGGTGTGCTCACCGAGATCCTCGCGCAGGCCGAACCCGAGCTCGTCGAGGTCGCCGTCGATGCCGTGCGCCGCGTGTCGCCGCCCGAGTCGTGCCGCGATGCCACGGCCGGCCCGCCACGCAGCGCCAGCTTCGAGGCGGCACTGCGGCGGGCGCACGTCTTCGATGTCGCGGGTCGCCTGCGGCAGGCCGAGACGCTCGCTCGCAGCACGCGCGACGAGGCCCGTGCCGCAGGGGACGTCGACGCGGAGGCGCGCGCCGCCGCGATCCTGTGTCGCGTCGCGCTCGACCGTGCCGTGGACGCGGAGGCGGTGTGCGCCGACGCGCAGCTCGCGGCCGAGCGGGCGGGCAACGAAGTGCTGGCGATCATGGGCTCGATCTACGCGGTCCGTCGTGCACCGGACGCGCCCGAAGCCGCGCGCACCCTCGCGCTGACCGAGGCCCGCGCGCAGCGTCACCTCGCGCGCGTGCCCCACCTCGCGCTCGAGCTGGCCGAGACCCGCGTGAGCGTTGCCGAGGCGCAGCGGCGCTTCGACGAGGCGCTGGATCGCGCGCTCGATGCCCTCGCGCTCGCCGAGCAGACCCATGGCCCCGACGACGACGCGCTCGTTCCGATGCTCAACGTCCTGGGCGGGCTGCAGCTGCGCCTGGGCCGCTTCGACGACGCCGCCGACAGCTACCAGCGCGCCATCGCGATCCTCGAGCACCTCCGCGGTGCGGACCACCCGACGGTGGGCGCACTGCTGACCAACCTCGCCGGGGTCGAGCTCGCGCGCGAGCGCTTCGCGGTCGCCGACGCGTTGTTGCAGCGAGCGCTGCGCATCAAGATGGCAGGCGTCGGCGCAGACTCGCCGCGACTGGTGACCACGCTGCACCGCATCGCGCGGCTCGAGCTGCGCCGCGGAAACCTCGAGGAGGCGCGGCGCGTGTCCGCCCACGCCGCGGCGCTCGCGGCCGGGTCGAACGATGCGCTGCTGGTCGCGCGGGGGGACGTGCTCGCGTCCGCGATCGCGGAAGCCGCCGGTGCCTGCGACGAGGCCGAGTCGCACGCGGGCGCGGCCGCGGAGGTCTTCGCCGCGCGTGCGCCCGAACACGAGCTGTTCGCGGAGCTCGAGCGTGTGCGGGGGCGCTGCGCGTTGCGGCGTGGGCAGCTCGACGAGGCCCGCGGCGCCTTTGCGACGGCGCTCGATCACGTGCAGTGGTGGTACGGCCCCGACGCGACCGACCTCGTCGCACCGCTGCTGGATGTGGCCCAGGTGGCGCTGCGGATGGCCGACGACGCTGCGGCCGAGTCGGCGCTCGAGGAGGCCGTCCGTCTCGCGCAGCAGGGCGAGTTGCCGCCGGGGGTCGCGGCGCGGCTCGCCGCGGCGGTCGCGGATCCCGCAGCATGGGCGCGCCAACCGATCGAGCCGCTCGCGGAACTCCGCGTGGAGTGATGCTCCGATCGCGCGACCTCCCGTGGCTGCTGCTCCCCATGGCCTGCACCGAACCGGTGGCCGGGTTCTCCGGCGGTGCCGGCACCAGCGCGGCGCAGGACACTGGGCCGGGTCCGGTGTCGAGCTCGGGCGGCGACTCGGGTGCCACGAGCGAGGGCGGTTCGACCGCGGCCTCCGCGGGTGACGGGCCGAAGTTCGATCTCGCCGGCGACAACCCCTGCGCCGACGCGCCCGAGGGGATCGTGTGCGTCGGCACCGACGCCGTGACGTGCGACGCGGACGGCGAGATGCAGGGCTCGGTGTCGTGCGCACCCGGGGTCTGTGAGAGCGGCGTCGGTTGTGCGGCGTGCGTCGAGGGTCAGGTGACGTGCGTGGCCGACCGATTCCTCGCGTGCGATGCCTCGGTCCAGCCGGCGGTGTGGATCGAGGTCGAGGTGTGCGATCCCGCGGCCGGGGAGGGCTGCGATCTCGGAGCCGGCGGTTGCGCGGTGTTGGAACCGGTCGGCGGGACCCAGCCCACCGGCGTCTACTACAAGTTCGCCGACTTCGCCGGCGCCGGCGATGGCTACCTCGGCGGCTACGACGTCGATGGCCACGGCGATCGGCTCTACGTGCGGCGACACAGCGGCGAGGTCGACGTCTACCAGATCACGCTGCTCGATTCCGATGGCGACGGCGCGCTCGAGCCGAACCAGCACCCCGACAATCCCGATCACCCCGGCGAGATCGAGCAGCGCGTGCTGCAGCTCGACCAGACGCTCGCGATCGAGGGCGGAGGACCGACGTCGGCCTCGGAGCTGTATGTCGACGATGCGCGCGTGGTGATCGGTGGGTTCGAGCTCACGCAGAACTCGCTGATGGGCGCTGCGCCCTCGGTGATCAGCACGGCGCCCGCGTGGTTGTCGGGGCCGCGCTTCGAGCAGATCGGCTACGACGACCTCGGCGGGCTGTGGTACGCGTCGAACCAGCAACACCGTCGCGTGCTGCAGTACGACCCCGCCACCGACCGCTGGGGCATCGCCTTCGAGTACCCCGCGCTCGCGGGCGACCACATGGACGGACTCGAGGTCGTCCGCGATCCCGATGACGCGACCGTCTACGTCTACGTGTCGGACATGACGAGCGACTTCATCGGGCAGTACCGCTTCGATCCCGTCGACGGATGGGTGCAGCAGAACGTGTTCGCCTACGACGGCGGCGTCGGCGTCCCGGTCGAGGGTCTGGGGTTCGGGCCGCTGAATCACTTCTGGGCGACCGGTGCCGCGGCCGAAGTCGACGGCGTGCCCAGCGGCGAGGTGCGGCTGTACGAGCTCGGCGGCGGCACGATCGCGTCGTACACGGAGCCCGCGGGATGAGGCGCAGTGACCTCGCGCACCGGTAGGCCGCCAACCGACCGGCCGCGCGGTGGAACTCCACAGCATGCGTGCCGCGCTCGTCCTCACCCTGTGCTGCGCTGGTTGTTCCGTCGACCCCGAACCTTCGATCTCGCCTTCGACCGGTGCGTCCGGATCGAGCTCGGACGCAATGCCGAGCGCAACGGCCGAGTCCAGCGGGACGTCTTCGGGCGAGCCCGTCACCACGCACGGAAGCGGCAGCGACGACGACGGGCCGCCGAACTTGGACGTGGCCGGCGCATCCGCGGACTCCGGCGGCGCGGTGGGATGCACCAAGGTCGACTTCCTCTTCGTGATCGACAACTCGGGCTCGATGGCCGAGGAGCAGGCGAACCTCATTGCCAGCTTCCCCGCGTTCGTCGACGCCATCGAAGCCAGCGTGGCGGTCGATTTCCACATCGCGATCGTGGACACCGACGCATCGTTCGCGGTGGAGCAGTGCGACGAGATCTGCCCGGCGAACCCCGAGGACACCTGCGTCGCGTGTGCGGACGAGGCCGAAGAGGTCTGCACATACCTGCCGTGCGACAGCTTCCCCCCGGTTGCGGAATGTCTCGACACGCTCGGCAGCAGCCGGGTGACCGACCCCGTGGGTGGAGACTGCGGCAGCGTCGGCGCGCAGCGCTTCTTCACCGATGCGCAGACCGACCTGAGCGGCACCTTCGCCTGCGCGGCGCGGGTGGGCACCGGCGCCTCGGGCGAGCGACCCGCCGACGCCATGACCGAGGCCCTGGGCGCGCAGGCCGGAGACGATGGTTGCAACGCTGGATTCCTGCGCGACGATGCGCTGCTGGTCGTCACGATGATCACCGACGAGGACGACAGCGACACCGACGATGGCGTGGTCTCGACCGGCGATCCCGAGCAGTGGCACCAACGCGTCGTCGCGGCGAAGAACGGTGACGAGGACGCGGTCGTGTTCCTCGGGCTGCTCAGCGATGTCGACCTCGAGGGCGGGACCTGCCCCGACGTCGACCCCGCCGTGGCTGCGCCAGCACCCCGGCTGCGCGCCCTGGCCGAGAGCTTCACGCGCGGCACATGGGGCAGCGTCTGCAGCGGGGACTACGGCCCGTTCTTCGCGGACTCGATCGCGATCATCGACACCGCTTGCACGGACTTCGAGCCCGCGGGGTGACATCGGCCGCGACGCGTCGCGCACGCGTCAGTCGTGATCGCCGGTAGGCCGCAGCGCGGCCGCCCAGCGATCGAGATCCAAGCTCACCGATTCCAGCGCCGCCGGGCTGTCGGCCGCCGCGGCGACGCGCTCGCGCAGGCGCTCGAGCGCGCGGCGCAGGCGGCTGCGCACGGCCGGCTCGGTCAGGCCCAGGGTCTGGGCCAGCTCGACCGCGGTCATCTCCTCCCAGTAGTAGAGCTCGAGGGCGATCTGATCGTCGAGCGGGAGTTGCCGCAGCGCGAGCGCGAGCAGGCGTTGTTCGGCGCGCGCGGCCGCGATGTGCGACGGCGACTCGCCGAGGTCGGCGACGCTCTGCTGTTCGGGATCGAAGCGGTCGGCGTCGCGGCTGCGGCGGTCGAAGTGCTTGAACAGCACGTTGCGGGCGATGGCGAACAGGTAGGTGCGGAAGCTGGCGTCCTCGCGGAAGCGTTCGCGGCCGCTGACGCAGCCGAGCATCGTCTGCTGCACGAGGTCGTCGATGCCGTCGCCGACCTTGTTGCGGAAGAAGCGATACAGCGCCTCGAAGTGGCGGTCGAACAGGGCGTTGCCGGCGTCCTCGTCGCCCGCACGCCAACGATCGAGCAGCTCCAGATCCGACTGCATCGGTCGCGATGGTAGCAGGCGCCCGTGGACGCGCCGAGACGACGGCCGAACGTCCGATCGGACACGACGCCCGCGGTGGCGGCCGCGGCTGCGGCGGTGTGCTGCTACGATGGGCGCCGCCGTGGCGGAGCCCGGTCCCACTGCTCCCGGCGTCGACGAGCTCGGCGCGACCGTGCGCGACGTCGCCGTCGCCGACACGGCGGCCCCGTTGCCGCGGCCGCCCGACGACGTCGTCGGCGGTGCGATGGTGCGGGAGGCCGCCCGCGCGAAGCTGTTCGGGTCGATGCGCGCGCGCCCGGTGCAGCTGGGTCGCTATCGGCTGCTGCGGCGGCTCGGTCGCGGTGGCATGGGCGAGGTCATGCTCGCGCACGATCCCGAGCTCGATCGCAACGTCGCGATCAAGCTGCTGGGCTCGGGTGTCACCGGCGACGGTCAGGCCCGCGGTCGACTCGCACGGGAGGCCCGTGCGTTGGCGCGACTCGATCATCCCAACGTCGTGCCGATCCACGACGCCGGTGTGGTCGGCGAGCAGGTGTGGCTGGCGATGGAGTTCATCGACGGCGGCACGCTGCGGGCGTGGCTCGCCGCGCATCGCCGCACGCGCGCCGCGGTGCTCGAGGTGCTGCGCGCCGCCGGCCGCGGCCTCGCGGCGGCG
>JAIBBS010000038.1 GCA_019694555.1 Nannocystaceae bacterium | reverse complement strand
TGCCGCTGCGCTTCGACGCGCGGCGCCCCTCGCCGCCGGTCGCCGCGTCGCAGGCTCCGCCGAGCGCGACGGCGCCCGCCGCCCCGGCGGCACCGACGTTCGCGATCGATCGCGACGCGCCTGCGATCGATCGCGACGGGCCCGCGATCGATCGCAGTGCCCCGTCGATCGATCCCCACCCGGCCGCGATCGATCGCGCCGCGCCCCCGAGCGCCGCGATCGATCCCGCAGCGCCGCCGAGCGCCGCGATCGATCCCGCAGCGCCGCCGAGCGCCGCGATCGATCCCGCGGCGCCCTCGACCGCCGCGCCCGATCCCGTGGCACCGATGCTCGAGCCGCGCGCGACCCCGTCGGCCGCCACCGCCACGCCGCAACGCGACGTCGCGGCGGCACACGAGCCGGTGACGCTGCAACGCGCCGAGGACCTCGCGACCGCGATCGATCGCCTGCGCCCGATCCCGCGCGGTGGCGCCACGATCGCGCTGCAGGCCCCCGGGGTCGGCACGCTCGCGCTCACCGTGCGCATCGAGGACGGCGTCGTGCACGTGCGGATCACCACCGAGGATCCCGCTGCGGCCGCGTGGCTGCGCGACGAGCAGGCCGGCCTGCGTGCGGTCGCGCAGCAGGCCGTGCCCGACGCGCGCAGCGTCACGCTCGAGCTGTCCGACAGCCACGGCGACGGCAACCGCGGGGACGCGGCGCAGCACGGCGGACACGGGTCGCGCCGCGAGCCCACCGCGCCGGCGCAGCCGAGCGCGCGCGATGCCGGCGGTGCGGCGGCCACTCGCACCGCCGAGCCCACCGCGACACCGTCGCGCGCGCGGGGTCTGGTCGATGTCGTCGCGTGACGCGCGACGGTGGCCCGCACGCGGCCACGGCCCTCGCCACGCTGGCACGACGGTTGAAGCACCACGGTTCGAGCCCGCATGACCACGACCAGTCCCACGACCTCCACGGCCGGCCTCGGCACCGGCACGTTCTCGCCGAGCGCCGACCCGAGCATGGCCAACGCGCTCGGCAAGGACGACTTCCTCAAGCTGCTGATGGCGCAGCTGCAGTTCCAGGACCCGATGAACCCGCTGCAGGACCACGAGTTCGTGGCCCAGCTGGCGCAGTTCTCCAGCCTCGAGCAGCAGATGCAGTCCAACCAGAAGCTGGGCGAGCTGCAGCTGGCGCAGCTGTCGAGCGGCAACGCCCAGCTGGCGGGCTTCATCGGCCAGGACATCGTCGCGCGCGGCAATCAGCTGTCGATCGAAGGCGGCGAGCCGCAACCCATCTCGATCGATCTCCCGGCCCAGGCCGCGTCGGTGCGCGTCACCGTGCGCGACGCCGACGGCAAGGTCGTCAGCAGCTTCGACGCCGGCAACCAGCCCGCGGGCAATCGCTCGATCCCGTGGACCGGGCGCGACGCGAGCGGCCAACCGCTGCCCGATGGCGAGTACACCGTCGAGATCAGCGCCGTCGACCCCAGCGGGCGCCCGCTCGACGCCAGCACGCTGGTGCGCGGACGCGTCACGGGTCTGTCGTTCGAGAAGGGCTTCGCCGAGCTCGTGGTCGGCGACCGCACGATCGCACCCGCCGACATCGTGTCGGTGCAGCAACCCACCGCCGCACCGACGTCCTCGGGCGCCAACACCACCAGCGGCTGAGACCGCGCAGGACCACCACCATGTCGATCACATCCTCCATGTACACCGGCGCTGCGGGCATGAGCAGCCACTCCGACGCCATGGGCGTCATCAGCGACAACATCGCCAACGTCAACACCGTGGGCTATCGCAGCCAGCGGGCCAACTTCGCCGACGTGCTCGGTGGCTTCATCGCCGGCAGCGCCGCGGGGGCCGGCAGCCGCATCGGCAGCGTGCAGACCATGTTCATGCAGGGCTCGCTGCTGGGCACCGGCAACAACCTCGACCTCGCGATCGAGGGCAACGGCTTCTTCGTGGTCAACGGTGCGGTCGGCGGCGTCGACGGCAGCTACTACACCCGCAGCGGCCAGTTCCACACCGACGCCGACGGCTACCTGGTCAACCCCGACGGCCTGCGCGTGCAGGGCTACGGCCTCGACTCCACCGGCGCGGTCGGCAACACCCCCGGCGACATGATGATCACGCAGGACACGCTGCCGCCGACCGCGACCGCCAACGTCACGGTCAAGGCCAACCTCGACGCCGACCAGGCCATCGATCCGACCGCGTTCGACATCAACGATCCCGGCGGCACCAGCGACTACTCCACCGGCATCACCGCCTACGACTCGCTGGGCACGCCGCACCAGCTGACGCTGTTCTTCAAGAAGCTCGCGGACGCGCCCACGCAGCAGTGGGAGGTCCACGTCGCCGCGGCCGGCACCGACGTCACGCCGGCGGCGACCTCGGAGTACACCGAGCTCGGCAACGGCACGCTCGACTTCGACACCGCCGGCGCGTTGTCGGCCTCGTCGCTGTCGAGCGTCAACGTCTCGTGGGCCGGCGCGGCCGCGGCGACCATCAACCTCGACTTCGGCACGCCCACCGGCAGCGGTGGCACCGGCGTCGACGGCATCACCGGCTACGCCGAGAGCTCCGGCGCCAGCGCGATCACGCAGGACGGGTCGGGCAGCGGCGAGCTGTCGGACTACCAGGTGCTCGCCGACGGCACCGTCGAGGGCCGCTACACCAACGGCCAGACCCGCCCGCTGGGCCAGCTCGCGACCGCGGTGTTCGCCAGCGAAGACGGGCTCGCCCGCCGCGGCAACGCGCTGTTCGGTGCGACCATCGAGTCGCGCGATCCCGTGCTGGGCCGCCCAGGCTCGGACGGACACGGCGCGCTGATGGCGGGCTCGCTCGAGGGCAGCAACGTCGATCTCGCGCACGAGTTCGTGACGATGATCGCGGTGCAGCGCGGCTTCCAGGGCAACTCGCGCACGATCACGACCGCCGACGACATGTTGACGGAGGTCGTGTCGCTCAAGCGGTAGTCCGCGCCCGACTCGCTCCTGCTGCGCGGCGGCGGCCCGGTCTCGGGTGCGCCGCCGTGCGCGTTCGGGCCGCAGCCGCACGCGACTGCGGCCGCGATCGGGCCAGCGGCGCGCCGCCGGGGACCGCGTCGGGTCCCGGGCCGCTCGGGCGAGTGCGGCGGCACGCGCGATGCAGCAGCGACGAGCGAGCGCGCGTCGTCGTGCGCGCGTCGCCGCCATGTCCGAAGCCGCAGCCGAGGCCCCCAAGAAGGGCAAGAAACCCATCCTGCTGATCGTCATCGCGCTGGTGGTCGTCGCCGGTGGCGGCGGTGCGGCCTTCTTCGTGCTCAAGGGCGGCTCGGCCCCCGCCGCCGGCCACGGCGAGGGCGGCGACGCCAAGCACGGCGAAGGCGAGGCCAAGGTCGCGGTCGGCAAGGGACCGATCACCGAGTTCCCGCCGATCATCGTCAACCTCAACGAGCCCGAGGGCACGCGCTACCTCAAGGCCGTGATCGCGATCTCGCTCAGCGACGAGAAGGTCCAGGGCGAGGTCGATCGGCTCAAGCCCGTGATCAAGGACCAGTTCATCCGCGAGCTGTCCGAGCTCAACTTCCGCCAGACCATGGGCGCGAAGAACAAGGTCGCGGTCAAGCGGCGCTTGCTCAAGCGCTTCAACGAGCTGCTCGGCCCCGACGCCGGCACCGAGATCTTCCTCACCGAGTTCATCGTGCAGTGATGCAACGCCTCGAACCCGTCCTCAGTCGCGAAGAGATCGAGACGCTGCTCGCGGGCAACAGCCCGCGCGCGCGTGCGCGGATGGAGCCGATCGGCATCGACCTGCTGGCCGACGATCGCCACCTGCGCACGATGCTGCCGACGCTGCAGATCGGCTTCGCGCGGCTGGCCGAGAGCCTGCGCCGCATCTTCGCCTCGGTGCTGCGCACCAAGGTCGAGATCCGCGAGGAGGCGGCCGAGATCGTCAGCGGGCGCGGCATGGTCGCGGTGGCCCAGCGCGCGGCGTGCATCATCGCGCTGCGCGTCACCACCGGCGATGGCGGCAGCGCGTTCGCAGTGCTGGCGCTCGATCCGGTGCTGACCTTCAGCGTCATCGAGCGCATGTTCGGCGGCGGCGGCGGCCCGCCCAAGACGCCCTCGGGCCGCAGCCCGACCTCGCTCGAGCGGCGCATGCTGCTGCGCGCGCTCGCGCCGCTGTTCGAGGCGCTCGACGCCACGCTCGAGCCGCCGGGCTACTTCCGCTTCGAGGTGCACTCGGTCGAGAGCCGCCTCGATCTCGTGCCCGGCTTCACGCCCGACACCACCGCGCTGCACGTACCGTTCACGCTCGAGCTGGGCCAGCAGCTGGCCAGCTTCTCGCTGTCGTTGCCGGCCGGCGTGCTCGAGCCGCTGCGCGCGCGCATCGGTGCACCGACCATCGACGCCCTGGGCGCGGCCGCGATGCCGCACCTGGTCGCCGACGTTCGCGTGACGCTGTCGGTGGTGCTGGGCCGTGCGGCCATGCCGCTGCGGCAGTTGCTGCGGCTGCAGCCCGGCATGGTTCTCGCACTCGATCAGGGTCGTAGCGAACCTTTGACGGTCGAGATCGAGGGCGTGCCCAAGTTCGAGGGCACGCCCGTGGCCCAGGACGGCATGGTCGCCGTCGAGCTGACCCGGAAGCAACCATGAGCAGTCCCTTCGACGATCTCTCGCTCGTTCTCGATGTCCCCGTGCAGGTCACGGTCGAGCTCGGCCGTCGCACCGTGCCGATCGGCGAGCTCATCCAGCTCGGGCCCGGCGCGGTCGTCGAGCTGGGCAAGGCCGCGGGCGAGAGCCTCGATCTGCTCGTCAACGGCAAGCTGGTCGCGCGCGGCGAGGCCGTCGTGGTCGGCGAGAAGTACGGCATCCGCATCACCGAGGTGGTGAGCGACAACGCAGGTGGCGCCGCCAACGAGCCCACCACGAAGAAGGCGCAGGTGACCAGTGACGCAGCGTGACCTCCTCCCCCGCACGATCGCAGCCGCGGCGCTGGGCGCCGCGGTGCTGACCGCCCCCGCGCTCGCACAGGCCGGCGAGATCAACGTGTCGCTGGCCGAGGATCACGACGGCGTGACCGTGCGCGTGCGCGGCCTGCCCGAGGGCGCGCGCCACGACCAGGTCGTGACCTCGCGCCACGGCGCGCTGCTGTTCGTGCCCGCCGGCGACGTCGCGGCCCAGCGGTTGCGCCCGCTGGACCGTCACCGCCTCGACTTCGTGCAGGTCGGTCGCGCGGGCGAGCGCGTGGCCGTGCGCGTGGTCCAGCGCAAGAACTCCCGCGGCACCTTGGTCAAGCACCTGCACGCGATCGCGGTGCCGGGCGGGCTCGATCTGCGCATCGACGATCGTCCGCCCGCCGCCGCGCCGACCACGGTCGCGCCGCCGGCCGCGACCACCGCCGCGAACACGCTCGATCGCAGCGCCGCGCTCGCGCGCATCGCCGACGGTCCCGTGGCGCCGGCACCGGTCGCGGCCGCCGTGGCCGCGCCGCCGGCCTCGCCCGCCGCGGCGACCGTGTCGGCGCCGCCGCCCGCGGTCGAGGCCGCCGCGTCGGCGCCGCCGGTCGCGACCGCGACGCCGCGCGACGAGGGCGCTGCGGCCGGCGACGACACGCCGCGCTGGGCCGCGGCCTCGTCCACCGCCGACAATCCCCTGCCGCTGCAGCGCACCGCGCCGCAGATCGGGCTCGCGTGGCTGGCCACCGCCCTGCTCGCGTTCTCGGGCATGGGTCTGCTGTGGTGGCGTCGCCGTCGACCGCAGGCCGGGCCACCCGCGGCGCTGCAGATCATCGCCAAGGTCGCGATCGGTCCCAAGCAGCAGGTGCTGTGGCTGTCGGCCGGCGGCCGCGCGCTGCTGGTCGGTGCGACCGAGCACCGAATCGAGCTCATCGCCGATCTCAGCGCCGCGACCGCGCCCGCGACCGCTGCGACCGCGAACGCTGCGATCGTGAACGCTGCGATCACGGCCGCCACGCCGAGCCCCGCCGCGGCGCGCCCCGACGCGGCCGCACCGGGCAAGGTCGCCGCGTTCAAGCAGCGCCTGCGCGCCGCGCTGGGCGACGAGATCGCGGGCCGCAACGACGAGCCCGCGCTGCCGCCCCACCTCGACCTGCTCGCCAGCGATCCGCGCTGGGCCGCGCGCAAGGACGCGGCGTGATCGCGCGAGGCCACCGGGCGTCGCGCCGCAGCGCGACGTGGCGCCTGCTGCTGGCAGCGCTGCTCGCCGCGTTCGCGCTCGTGCTCGGCACCGACGTCCGCGCCGCGCCGGCCGAGCCCGCGCCCGCACCGGTGATCGCGCCGCCGACCGCGGCGGACCCGGCCACGGCGGCGGCGGCCGGCGGCCCCGCGCTGGACACCATCATCGACGACACGCTCGCGGCGACGATGCCCAAGGATCAGCCGCCGGCATCGGGCGCCCAGACCGCGCTCAAGATCTTCCTGTTCATGACCGTGCTGTCGCTGCTGCCGGCGATCGCACTGTCGATGACGTGCTTCACGCGCATCATCATCGTGTTCTCGTTCCTGCGGCAGGCGCTGGGCCTGCCGGGTGCGCCGCCCAACCAGGTGCTCACCGGCATGGCGCTGTTCCTGACCATGTTCGTGATGGCGCCGGTGTTCGCCGAGGTCCACGAGAGCGCGGTCGCACCGCTGCAGCGCGACGAGATCGGCGCGAGCGAGGCGCTGCAGCGCGCCAGCGGCCCGATGAAGGCGTTCATGCTGCGGCACACCAACGCCGACGATCTGCGGCTGCTGCACGACATCGCGCAGCGGCCCGCGCCGCAGACCGCCGCCGACGTGTCGCTGACGGTGCTGGTGCCGGCCTACACGCTGTCCGAGGTGCGCACCGCCTTCACCATGGGCTTTCTCATCCTGGTGCCGTTTCTCGTGATCGACCTCGTGGTCTCGAGCGTGCTCATGGCCATGGGCATGGTCATGCTGCCCCCGGCACTGGTGACGCTACCGCTCAAGGTGCTGGTGTTCGTGCTCGCCGATGGCTGGGGCCTGGTGATCGCCTCTTTGGCCCGGAGTCTGATGACATGACGCCCGAAGCCGTGCTCGACGTGATGATGCGGGCGATGTGGCTCGCGCTCGAGGTCTCGGGCCCGCTGCTCGCCATCGGTCTGTCGGTCGGCCTGGTCATGGGCCTGGTCCAGGCCGCCACGCAGCTGTCGGAGCCGTCGATCGGCTTCGTGCCCAAGCTGCTGGCGCTCGGCGGCGCACTGGTCGCGATGGGCGGCTGGCTGCTCGAGCGCTTGACCACCTTCGGCCGCGACATGCTCGGCGCGATCGCCCAGATCCACCCCTGAGATCCCGATGGAGCTCGCATCGCTGCTGCCGCTGCTCGAGCCGTGGGTGGTGCTGGTGCTGCTCGCGATGGCACGCGCCGGCGGGCTGCTGGCGGCGCTGCCGAGCACCTCGGGCAAGGCCGTGCCGCGCATGGTCCAGGTGCTCGTGGCGGTGGGCCTGTCGATCGCGCTGGTCGGCATCGCGGCACCGCCGGTGCTGCCCGGCGCCGACCCGGTCTCGCTGGCGATCGCGATCGCCGGCGAGGTCGGCGTGGGTTATGTGCTGGGCTTCGTCGTGCAGGTGACGCTGGCCGGCGTGCGCATCGCCGGCGAGATCATCGGCGTCGAGATCGGGCTGTCGTTCTCGGCCGTGGCCGACCCGATGAACCCCGGCGCCTCGACCTCGACCGCGTCGCTGCTGGGCCACCTGGGCATCCAGCTGCTGTTCGCGCTGCAGCTCGATCGCGCGCTGCTGTACGGCCTGGGCCACAGCGTGCGCGCGGTGCCGCTGGGCGGCAGTCACTTCGATGGCGACACCGTCGCGGCGGTGTCGGAGCAGTTCGGCGACGCGCTGGTCGGCGCGCTGCACCTGGCGCTGCCGGTGCTCGCGACGGTGCTGACGGTGAAGCTGGCGCTGGCGGTGCTGGCCCGCTTCGTGCCACGGCTGCAGATCTTCGCGCTGGCCTTCGGCATCGCCTTGATCGCCGGGCTCAACGCGCTGCAGGCCTCGCTGCCGCAGCTCGCCCACAGCGTCGCGCTGCAGCTGCAGCTGGTGCTGGTGCGGCTCGACCGCGTGATCGAGACGCTGCAGGGCTGAGCGCCCGGCAGCGCTCGTACGCGGCGAGGACGTGGCCCGCGGCCGGCCGCCGTCCGCCGCGCCCGCGCTGCGCTCGCGACGGTCCGAGTGTTGCACCGATGGGCAGCACCGGCCCCGCGCCCGCGCGCGAGCGTCGGTCCACTGTCACCTGCGATGAGCGACCAGGACCGCACCGAAGATCCCACCGCGAAGCGCCGCAAGGAGTTTCGCGACGAGGGCAAGGTCGCGCAGAGCCGCGACGTCAGCGCGGTCGTGCTCGCGGCGGTGGGCTTCGGCCTGATCAGCGGCCTGGGCGGCGAGCTCGCCCGCGGCGCGCTCACGCACACGCAGACGACGCTGCGCCGCATCGCCGACGTGCCCGGCCACGGCCGCGATGCGATGTTCGCCGCGATCGGCGAGGCCGGCACCACGGTGGCCATGGTCGCGCTCGGCGGCGGCGCGATCATGGCGGCGTGCGCGGTCGCCATCGGCGTCGCGCAGACCGGCGGGTTGTGGTCGGGCAAGCTGCTGGGTTTCCGCCTCGATCGCCTCAATCCGCTCGCGGGCCTGCGCCGCGTCTTCGGCGGCGTCGACGGCCTGCTGTCGCTGCTGACGACGCTGGCCAAGGCCGCGGCCATCGCCGCCGTGCTCGCGTGGGTGCTCGACGACGAGCTCGAGCGCCTGCCGGCGCTGGCGCAGCTCGATGCGGTCGCGGCGCTGTCGAAGCTCGGCGCGCTGCTGTCGCGGGTGACCACCGCGGCGCTGCTGGCCACCGGCGTGCTCGCGGCCGCCGACTACCTCATCACCGCGCGGCGACTGCAGTCCGAGATGCGCATGACCAAGCAGGAGGTCAAGGACGAGCACAAGCAGCAAGAGGGTGATCCGCAGGTCAAGCAGCGCATGCGCGCCCGCATGCGCACCATCGGCCGCAACCGCATGCTCGCGGCCGTGCGCAAGGCCAGCGTGGTCGTGGTCAACCCCACGCACTACGCGGTCGCGCTGCACTACGACGGCGCCAGCGGTGGCGCGCCGCGGCTGGTCGCCAAGGGCGTCGACCACATGGCCGCGAAGATCCGCGAGGTCGCGCGCAAGCACCAGGTGCCGATCGTGTCGAACCCGCCGGTCGCGCGCGCGATCCATGCCACCGCGCGGGTCGGTCGCGAGATCCCGGCCGAGCTGTACGAGGCGGTCGCGCGCGTGCTCGCGTACGTGTGGCGCATGGGTCGCTGGCGGAGGGCCGCATGAGCCAGACCGCCGCCTCCGACCGCACCGGCCGCATGGTCGCGCTGGGCCTGGTCGGCATCGTGATGATGCTGATCCTGCCGCTGCCGTCGCTGCTGCTCGACGTGCTGCTGACCTTCAGCATCACCGCGGGCCTGCTGGTGTTCCTGCTCGCGGTCAACTTCGGCGACCCGGTCGAGTTCAGCAGCTTCCCGTCGGTGCTGCTGGTCACGACGATGCTGCGGCTGTCGCTCAACATCGCGTCGACGCGGCTGATCCTCCTGCACGGCCACGAGGGCCCCGACGCCGCCGGCCACGTGATCAAGGCCTTCGGCGCGTTCGTGGTCGGCGGCAGCTACGTCGTCGGCATCATCGTGTTCATCATCCTGGTGGTCATCAACTTCAAGGTGATCACCGCAGGCGCCGGCCGCATCGCCGAGGTCGCGGCGCGCTTCACCTTGGATGCGATGCCGGGCAAGCAGATGGCCATCGACAACGATCTGGCCAACGGCCACATCGACGAGGCCACCGCCCGCAAGCGCCGCCAGGCCATCGCCGACGAGGCCGACTTCTACGGCGCGATGGACGGCGCCAACAAGTTCGTCAAGGGCGACGCGATCGCCGGCCTCATCATCACGGCGATCAACATCGTCGGCGGCATCATCATCGGCGTGGTGCAGCAGCGGCTGTCGCTGGGCGACGCGGCCAAGACCTACACCATCCTCACCGTCGGCGACGGCCTGGTGTCGCAGATCCCCGCGCTGCTGACCTCGACCGCCGCCGGCCTCATCGCCTCGCGCACCGCCAGCGGCGAGGACCTCGGCACGACCATGCTGCGGCAGCTGATCGGACGCCCCGAGCCGCTGACGGTCGCGGGCGTGGCCCTGGGCGCCATCGCGCTGGCACCGGGCATGCCGACGCTGTCGTTTCTGGGGCTGTCGGTCGGCTGCTTCGCGCTCGCGCGCCGGGCCAAGCGCCGGCTCGAGCAGCCCGCGGCCAAGGCCGAGCCCACGCGCAAGCCCGGCGACGACGAGGTGCCGCTGCACGACCTGCTCAAGGTCGATCTGCTGGTGCTCGAGGTCGGCTTCGACCTGGTGCCGCTGGTCGATCGCAACCGCGGCGGCGATCTGCTCAAGCGCATCGCCTCGGTGCGGCGACAGCTGGTGCCCGAGCTGGGCCTGGTGGTGCCGCCGGTGCACGTGCGCGACAACCTGCGGCTGCCCTCGGGCGCATACCGCCTGCTGCTGTCGGGTCACGCCATCGGCGAGGGTGCGCTGCGCCCGGGCCGACTGCTCGCGATCAATCCCGGCGGCGCCACCGGCGAGCTCAAGGGCGAGCGCACCAAGGAGCCGGCGTTCGGCATGCCCGCGGTGTGGATCGGCACGACCGACCGCGAGCGCGCGGAGCTGCTGGGCTACACCGTGGTCGATCCCGCGACGGTGGCGGCAACCCACCTCACCGAGCTGCTGCGCAACCACGCCGCCGAGCTGCTCGGCCGCGCCGAGGCCCAGGAGCTGTTCGACGCGCTCTCGCGCACGCAGGCCAAGCTGGTCGAGGAAGTCATCCCGACGCTGCTGCCTTTGGGCGAGGTCATCAAGGTGTTGCGCAACCTGCTGCGCGAGGGCATCGGCATCCGCGACCTGCGGACCATCCTCGAGGCGCTGGCCGATCACGCCGCCGCGGTGAAGGACCCCGACATGCTCACCGAGCTGGTGCGCGAGCGGCTCGCCCGTCAAATCTCCACCCGCTACGCCGACGAGCGCGGCAGTGTACAGGCGCTGGTGTTGGCGCCCGAGGTCGAGGCGGCGCTGCGCGGACGCGGCCCCAATGGGGCCCTCGACACCGTCGCCGCGGGCCAGCTCGTGCCACGCATCGTGCGTGGGCTCGAGCAGGCGCTCGCATCCACGCGCGGCGGCGGCGAACCGCTGCTCGTGGTCGCGCCGGAGCTGCGTCGCAGCGTCGCCGCGTTGGCGGCCAGACATGCACCGGGTCTTGCAGTGCTGAGCCTGCGCGAGCTGGACGCCAAGACCAAGGTCACCACCGCCGCAGTCGTGAAGCTGGCCGCCTGATTCGCCCCGAGGATCGCCCACCATGGAACCCCGAACCTTCCAAGCCCGAGAGATGCGCGAGGCGCTGGCGCTGGTGCGACGCGAGCTCGGACCCGACGCCGTGATCCTCGAGACCCGCCGCGTGCCCGGCCGCGCGCTGGGTCTCCTGGGCGGCAGCTTCTTCGAGGTCACCGCGGCCGCGGGCGAGAGCGGGCCCGCGCCCGCGCCCCGCAGCGCGCCCGATCTGGGCCCCATCCGCGCGCTGTTGCCCGGCAAGCGCGCGCAGCGGGTCGGACAGAGCGCGCCCCCGCCGGTCAAGACGATGATCCAAGAGGACCCCAGCGCCGCGATCGCGGCCGCAGCGGGTCGCGCCGGCGTGGTGCCGTTCGCGGCGCTGCGCCGACGCCTGCTCGCGGCGATGGTGCCGCGCGATCTGTGCGAGGGCTGGCTGCGCGCGCTGGGCTCGGGCGACGGCGTCGAGGGACGTGCGCACGCCGAGTCGGAGCTGCGCGCGCTGCTGCATCGCGAGCTCGGTCCGGCCGCGAGTCTGGGCGACGACCGTGCGCGCGTGATCGCGTTCGTGGGCCCGACCGGCGTCGGCAAGACCACGACCGTGGCCAAGCTCGCCGCGCTCACCCACCTCAGCGAGGGCAAGCGCATCGCGCTGGTCAGCCTCGACGACGGCCGCATCGGCGCGACCGCGGCGCTGCGCGCCTACGCCAAGCTGCTGGGCGTGCCGATCGCGGTGGCGCCGGGCCAGGGCCTCGCGCAGGCGTTGGCGCAGCACCGCGACGCCGAGCTGGTGCTGGTCGACACGCCCGGCATCTCGCCCAGTCACGGCGAAGCCTTCGCCGAGCTCGGTCGCCGGCTCGGCCGCGCGGGCGAGCCGGTGGTCACGCATCTGTGCGTGGCCGCGGCCACGCGCATCGAAGAGCTCGAACGCGTCGCGCACCTGTACCGCCCCACCGATCCCGCGGCGCTGCTGGTCACGAAGCTCGACGAGGCCATCGCCATCGGCAGCGTGCTGGGACTGCGCATGCAGTCGCGCCTGCCGCTGTCGTTCCTCACCACTGGTCCCCAGGTCCCCGACGATCTCAGCCCCGCTCACCCCGAACTCGTCATCGACTCGCTGCTCGGAGGCGCACGCGCATGAAACCCGACGCCCGAAACCCCGCATCTTCGACCCCGGCCGCGCCCGACGCGACCGCGGCCGCGCCCCCGAACGAGCCGCCGATCAACCTCGGCGACGTCATCCCGTTGCGCAGCGCCACCGTGCGGCTGTCGCCCACCGTCATCGCGGTGACCTCGGGCAAAGGCGGCGTGGGCAAGACCAACATCTCGGCCAACCTCGCGATCGCGCTGGGCCAGCGCGGCGCGCGGGTGTTGGCCATCGACGCCGACCTGGGCCTGGCCAACCTCGACATCGTGATGGGCGTCGCGCCGACGTACACCACCGCCGACCTGTTGCGCGGCGAGGCCACCGTCGACGAGGTCGTGGTGCCGGGTCCGCCCAATGTGTGGCTGTTGCCGGGCGCCTCGGGTCAGCACGACCTCGCCAACCTCAGCGACGTCGCGCGGCGTGACCTCTTCACCGCCATCGACGGGCTCGACTCGCGCTTCGACGCGATCGTGGTCGACACCGGCGCCGGCATCGGTGGCAACGCCATCGGCTTCGCCGCCGCGGCCAAGGACATCGTGCTGGTCGTGACGCCCGAGCCCACCAGCGTCGCGGACGCCTACGGCATGCTCAAGGTGCTGTGCACGCGCTGCGCGGTGCGCCGGGTCCACGTGCTCGCCAACATGGTCGGCAGCGACGCCGAAGGCGAGCAGGTGTTCCGCCGCCTGCTGGCGCTGGCCGAGCGCTTCCTCAACGTCGGGCTCGACTACCTCGGCGCGATTCCCCGCGACGGCTCGATCAACCGCGCGGTCATGCGCGGCGAGCCGGTGGTCGTGGCCTACCCCCGCTCGCCCGCGGCGCTCGCCATCGGCGACATCGCCGACACGCTCGCGCGCGCCGACCACCGTGACGACCGGGAGGGCGCGCTGCGCCTGTTCTGGCGCCGCCTGCTGCGACAGAAGGGGGCCTGAGATGACCCGCTTGGGAATCGCCCGCAGGGCCCACTCGCGCCGCGCCAGCGCGGCCGCGGCCGAGGCCGCACCGCAGACGAGCGCGCCGGCGTCGGACACCGCCGCCAACTCGAGCCTCGATCACGAGCACGCGCGCGTCGAGGTCGGCCACGAACCCGCGGCCAACGAGGCACCGGTGCGCCCGCGCCTCGACGCCACGCGCTACCTCGAGTTCGTGCGCCGCATCGCCACCCGCATGGCGCGCTCGCTGCCGGCCCACGTCTCGCTCGACGATCTCATCGGCGCCGGCACGCTGGGCCTGCTCGATGCCATGGACCGCTTCGATCCCAGCAAGGCCGATCGCTTCGAGACCTTCGCCGAGTTCCGCATCAAGGGCGCGATCCTCGACGAGCTGCGGCGCTACGACCTGATGGCGCGCAACGCCCGGCTCACCGCCAAACGCCTGGCGCGCAAGACCCAGGAGCTGACGGCGCGGCTGGGCCGCCCACCGTCGGAGGCCGAGATCGCCGACGCGCTGGAGATGAGCCACGAGGACTACCGCCGCCTGGTCGATCGCATCGGCAGCGTGCGCGTGCTGAGCCTCGAGGATCTGCAGCACGGCGACGAGGGCAACGACCGTGCGGCCGAGCTGTCGGCCAAGATCCTCGGTCCCGACGAGGCCACCGGCATCCGCGAGCTGCATGCGCGCCTGCGCAACGCCATCGCGGGGCTGCCCGAGCGGCAGCAGCTGATCCTCGACATGTACTACCACCGCGAGATGACGCTCAAGGAGATCGGGCTGCAGGTCGGCGTCACCGAGTCACGCGTGTGCCAGATCATGGGCGAGGCCACCGGTCGCCTGCGCCACCTGTTGCGGCACGGCTGAGGGAGACGATCATGGCCAACGGCATCTACATCGCAATGTCGGGCGCGATCGCGGCGCAGCAGCGCCTCGACCTGGTCGCCAACAACGTCGCCAACGCGTCGACGCCGGGCTTCCGCCAGGCGCGGGCGCAGTTCTCGGCCTTCGTGGTCCCGACCGACGACGGCCGCCCCCAGCAAAAGGGCTTCGTCTCGCTGACCGGCACCGCGATCGACGACACACCCGGCAACATCACCGCCAGCGCCAACCCGCTCGACGTCGCCATCGACGGCCGCGGCTACTTCGTGGTCCAGGGCCCCGACGGCCCGCTGGTCACGCGCGCGGGCAACTTCCGCCTCGGCAACGACGGACGCCTGGTCGACGTGCTCGGCAACCCCGTGCTCGGCGGCAGCGGCAGCGGCGGCAGCCCCATCCAGCTGCGGCCCGAGGGCGGCCAGCCCAGCGTCGGCAGCGACGGTAGCGTCACGCAAGACGGCACGATCGTCGCACGGTTGGCGATCGTGGACGTCGACCCGACGCGTTTGATCCCCGTCGGTGACACCCACCTGCGTGCGGCGGCGGCCGACCTGCAGGATCTGCCCGACGCGCGCGTGCAAGGCGGCGCGATCGAGAGCAGCAACGTCAACCCGGTGCGCGGGCTCGTCGAGCTCGTGCAGCTCACCCAGGACTTCCAGACCGCCCACAAGGTCATGGCCGAGTACCGCCGTCTCGACCAGAAGATCCTCAGCAGCCGCTGACAGGAGCCCGACCCCCGATGATCCGCGCCCTCCACACCGCTGCCACCGGCATGGATGCCCAGCAACAGCGCATCGACGTCATCTCGAACAACCTCGCCAACGTCAACACCACCGGCTTCAAGAAGCAGCGCGCCGACTTCCAGGACCTGCTCTACCAGACCGTGCGCGCACCGGGCACGACCTCGGCGCAGGGCACGTTCGTGCCCTCGGGGTTGCAGGTCGGCACCGGCGTGCGCACGGCCGCGACCCACCGCAGCTTCGCCACCGGCGATCTCATGCAGACCGGCAACCAGCTCGATCTCGCGATCGAGGGCAACGGCTTCTTCCAGGTCACGCTGCCCGGCGGCGAGATCGCGTTCACGCGCGCCGGCAACTTCGAGCTCGACCAGCAGGGTCAGCTCGTCACCACCGACGGCTTCCTGCTCGACCCGTCGATCGCGATCCCGCCGGGCGCCACCTCGGTGACGATCGGACAGGACGGCACGGTCTCGGCCACGATCCAGGGTGAGACCGCACCGACCGAGGTCGGCCAGATCCAGCTGGTCAACTTCGTCAACCCCTCGGGCCTGCAGGCCATCGGCCGCAACTTCTACAAGGCCACCACCGCCAGCGGCGATCCCCAGAGCGGCCCGCCCGGACAGCAGGGCCTGGGCACGCTGTCGCAGGGCTCGCTCGAGATGTCCAACGTCAAGGTCGTCGAAGAGATGATCAACCTCATCTCGAGCCAGCGCGCGTACGACATCAACTCGAAGGTCATCCAGGCCGGCGACGAGATGCTGCAGACCACCGCCAACACCGTCTGAGGTCCCGCCCGTGTCACGCCTCGCCGCCAGCCTGCTCGCCCTCGCCCTGGGCATGGTCGCGCCGTCCGCCGGCGCGACCGTGCGCGCCACCGCAGCGCGTGCGATCGTCGTCGACGCCGATCGCATCGTGCTCGGCGATCTGTCGCCGACGCTGCCGCGCGACGTGCTCGGCGTCGATCTCGGACCCGCGCCCGCGCCGGGTCGCAAGACCACGATCGCGCGCTCGGCCGTGATCGAGGCGCTGCGTCGCGCCGGCGCCGATCCGACGCTCGCGAGCTCGCTGCCGGCGCGCCAGGACGTGCGCCGGCAGGCCGAGCGCATCGAGGCCGAGGCGCTGACCGCCGAGGTCACCGCGGCGGTGCTGGCCGAGCTGCCCCTGGGCGTCGACGTCGCCCACGTCGCCGGGCTCGAGGCCATCATGGTCCCGCCGGGCGGTCACACCGTCGAGATCGCGATGGGTCGCCTGCGTCGCGCCACGACCGTGACGGTGCACGTCACCGTGGGCACGCGCCGCTGGTCCACGCAGCAGGCGACCGTGACGCTCACCGGCGTGGCCAAGACGCCGGTGCTGCGCGAGACCCTGCCGCCGGGCACCACCGTGACCGACGATCACGTCGAGCTGCGCGACGTCGGGCTCGACGATCTGCCCGACGGCGCGATCACCCGCACCGATCAGCTGGTCGGCAAGCGGCTGCGCTCGCGCCAGCAGCAGGCCGCGCCGCTGCGGCGCAGCGTCACCGAGGCACCGCCGGTGATCACCCGCGGCAGCGTCGTCGACATGATCGCGAGCCGCCCCGGCATCACCGTCACGCGGCAGGTCGTCGCGCAGCAAGACGGCGCGCCGGGCCAGAGCATCCGCGTCAAGCCGGTCGACGACGACAGCCGCACGCTGGTGGTGACGGTCGACGCCGCCGGCACCGTGCACCTCGCCGGCCGCGGGGGTGCACGATGAGGACGTCGCTGTGGCTCGCGCTGGGCATCGGGCTCGCGGTGTCGCTGATGGGCTGCGCCGGGCCGGTGGTCCACTACAAGTTCCCCACGCGCAACTACAAGCCCGGCCACTACGCCAGCGACGCGGCCGGCGACAGCGGGCTGCTGTGGGGCGAGCACACCGCCAACGTGCTCGAGGACGCGCGCAGCCGCCGACTCGGCGATCTCGTGATCGTGCGCATCGAGGAATCCGCCGACGCGGTCAACAACGCCAGCACCAAGACCAAGCGCAAGAGCAGCGTCGAGGGCGGCATCAACAACTTCCTGGGCATGATGGAGCGCTACGCCAAGAAGCACCCCAACGTCGACGCGGCCGCGCTGGTCAAGGCCATGTTCGAGTCGTCGTTCGAGGGCGACGGCGAGACCAAGCGCACCGGCACCGTGACCGCGATGATCCCGTGCCAGGTCAAGCAGGTGCTGCCCAACGGCGACCTCTTCATCGAGGGCACCAAGTCGATCCAGATCAACGCCGAGGAGACCCACCTGTACCTCTCGGGTGTGGTGCGGCCGTTCGACATCGACATGGCCAACACCGTGGCCTCGGCGCGCATCCTCGACGCGCGCATCGACTTCTCCGGCCGCGGCGTGGTCAGCGACAAGCAGCGCCCCGGCCTGCTCCACCGCGCGCTCGACCACGCGTTCCCGTTCTGACGCCCGCTCGCTGCAAGGCCGAAACCATGCCCCGCCGAACGCCCCTGCCCCTGGTCCGCACCCTGACGCTGTTGTTCGTGACGCTGGCCGCGTTCGCGCTGGGCGGCAATGCCCAGGCCGAGCGGCTCAAGGACCTCGCGACCATCCGCGGCGTCGCCAGCAACCCGCTGGTGGGCTACGGCCTGGTCGTGGGCCTCGCCGGCACCGGCGACAACCTGCAGAGCGCGCAGACGCAGCAGATGGTCGCCAACCTGCTGGGTCGACGCTTCGGCACCATCATCACGCCGCAGCAGATCAAGGCCAAGAACGTCGCGGTGGTGATGGTCACCGCACGCCTGCCGCCGTTTTCCCGCATCGGCGGTCGCATCGACGTCACGGTCTCGTCGGCGAGCAACGCCAAGTCGCTGTTCGGCGGCACGCTGCTGCCGACCGCGCTCAAAGGTGGCAACGGCGAGACCTACGCGTGGGCCGAGGGCCCGCTGATGGTCGGTGGCTGGGCCGCCGACGGCAAGAGCGGCAGCGGCGTCAGCAAGAACCACCCCACGGTCGGACAGGTGCCCGACGGCGGTCTCGTGGCCAAGGAGCTCGGCTTCAAGCTCAGCGCCGACAAGCCGCTGACGGTCGCGCTCGACCGGCCCGACTTCACCACCGCCGCGCGCGTGAGCGAGGCGATCAACGAGCGGCTCGGCGCGGTCGTGGCCCATGCACCCGACCCGGGCACGGTGCTGGTCGACGTGCCCAAGTCCAAGCGCAAGGACATCGTGCGCCTGGTCGCGACCATCGAGAACCTGCAGATCGCGCCCGATCAGAACGCGCGCGTGGTCATCAACGAGAAGACCGGCACCGTGGTCATGGGCGCCGACGTCGAGGTCATGGCCTGCGCCGTCAGCCACGGCTCGCTCACGGTGCAGGTCGACGAGCGCCAGGAGGTGTCGCAGCCCGGCGCGCTCGCCCGCGGCTCGACCCAGACCGTGCAGCGCTCCGACGTGAGCGTGACCGAGGACGGTGGCGACATCGCGGTGCTGGGGCCCGCGCCGACGCTGGGCGACGTGGTCGCGAGCCTCAACTCGCTGGGCGTGAGCCCGCGCGATCTGGTCGCGATCCTGCTGGCGATGAAGCAAGCCGGGGCCCTGCGCGCCGAGGTCGAGGTGCAGTGATGCGCACGCCGATGCCGCTGGCGGCGACCGACGTCGCGCTCGCGCAGCGCGAGCGCCCCGCGACCGGCGACGGCGACGGCGAGGCCGCGGCGCTGGCCAAGCAGTTCGAGACGCTGCTGCTGGGCGAGCTGGTCAAGGCCATGCGCGCCAGCAGTGCCATCGGCGGCGAGGGCGACGACGCCTTCGCCAAGGGCACCTACCAGGAGATGTTCGATCAGTCGCTGGTCGACGCCGCCGCCGGTGGCCTGGGCCTGCAGGACGCGCTGGTGCGGCAGCTCGCGGGCACGCCCGGCGATGGCGGCGACACGCTGCTCTCGGGCAGCCGACCGCTGGCGAGCGCACTGCCGCCGCGGCCGAGTGCCCCCGCGATCGCGGGCGCGCCGTCGCTGCCGCGCGGTCGTGCCGCGCCCGCGTGGGACGACAGCCTCGGCACCACCTTCGACGGTGGCGTGCCGACGCCGGGCGTGTTCCCGGTCGACGGCGGCGTGCCCAGCTCGGGCTACGGCTGGCGCACGCACCCGATCCACGGCGATCGCCGCTTCCACGCCGGGCTCGACATCGCCGCGCCGCAGGGGCGCGAGATCCGAGCGGTGCAGCGCGGCGAGGTCATCACCGCCGAGCGTCACAAGGGCTACGGCAACATGGTCGAGATCCGTCACCCCGATGGCGTCGTGACCCGCTACGCCCACGCCAGCAAGCTGTACGTGCGCGAGGGCGACCTGGTCGACGTCGGCGAGACCATCGCGGATGTCGGCAGCACCGGTCAGAGCACCGGTCCGCACCTGCACTTCGAGGCGCGACGCGACGGCCACGCCATCGACCCGCAGCGCTACCTCGAGCGGCTGCGCAGCGACGGCGACGCGCAGGGCGAGGCCCGCCGCAGTCGCACCGGCATCGCCGCGCTGCGGTCGCACGCGGCCGCGGTCGGGCCGAGCCGCGACGACGACGGGCTTGGCACGACGGATGAATAGCGATCCTGGCAGGAGCGCGCTGCATCGCGGCGCGAGCGTGGCCAGTGTCCTGCGACCCCGACGAGCTCATCGACACCATGCGGCAGCTGGGGCTGCTGCTCACCGCAGAGGATGCCGCGCTGCGACGCTTCGATCTCGGCGCGATCGCGGCTGCGGCCGAGGCCAAGCTCGAGCTGCAGCCGCGGCTCGAGGCCGCACGCCAGGCGCTGGGCCAGGCCGCGCTGGCGCAGTCGCAGCGTGAGCAGCTGCTCGCGCTGCAGCGCGAGACCCAGGCCCAGGCGCGCGCGAACCTGCGGCGGCTGCGGGCGAGCCTCGACGCCGTCGGCGCGATGGTCGATCAGCTGACCGGTCGCAACCACGGCACCTACGGCCGCAGCCGCGGCGAGTCGGCGCTCGCCGTGCTCACGCACGAGGTCGGCTGACATGACCTCGCTGACCGGCCTGCTGCAGATCGCACGCAGCTCCCTGGTGACGCACCAGGCCGCGCTGAGCGTCGTCAGCAACAACACCGCCAACGCCGGTACCGTCGGCTACGCCCGTCGCGAGGTCGAGTTCGAGGCGCTGGGCCGAGGCGGCGGCGTCGGCATCGCCGCGGTGATGCGGCGCTCCGCCGACCTGGTCGAGCGCCGGGTGCTGCTCGCCAACAGCCGCCTCGGCGCGCACCAGGCCATGGCCGAGGGCCTGGGCGCGCTCGAGGGCAAGTTCGGCGACGGCGAGTACGGCCTGGGCGGCCAGCTCGACGCGTTCTTCGCGTCGCTGCGCTCGCTCGCCACCGACCCCGCCGACACGCAGCTGCGCAACGACGTGCTCTCGCGCGCGCAGACCCTGGCGCAGGCCTTCGGCGAGACCGCCGCGACCATCGACCGCGAGCGTCGCGGCACCGACGGCGCCATCGCGGTCGAGCTCGAGCGCGTCAACCAGCTCGCGACCTCGTTGGCCGACAACAACCGCGCCCTGGTCGCGACCGCGCCCGGCACCACCGAGCGCGCCGAGCAGCTCGATCGTCGCCAGCAGCTGCTGGGCGAGCTGTCGAACCTCGTCGAGGTCAGCACCATCGCCGGCGACGACGGCAGCATCACGGTGCTGCTGCAGGGCGGCATGCCGCTGGTCAGCGGCGAGCATGCGTCGCAGCTGCGCGGCACCTCCGACACCGGCAACGACGGGCTGCTGCGGCTCGACCTCATCGACCCCTCGGGCGCCGCGCTCGACGTCACCGGCCAGCTCTCGGGCGGCAGCCTCGGCGGGCGGCTCGCGCTGCGCGACGACGAGCTGGTCGCGACCGGCGACGCGCTCGATCAGCTGGCCTACGACCTCGCGACCGCGGTCAACACCGTGCACGTCGCCGGCTTCGGCACCGACGGCGTCAGCGGCCGCGAGTTCTTCGCCCAACCCGCCGCGGTGGCCGACGCCGCCGCCGGGCTCGCGCTGTCGGCCGGGCTCGAGGATCACCCCGAGTGGATCGCGGCCGCCAGCACCGCCGCCAGCGCCAGCGGCGGCAACGACAACCTGCTGGCGATGATCGACCTCGCGGGCTCGAACATCGCCGCCGGCGGCACGCTGACCGCCGGCCAGCAGGTCGCCTCGCTGATCGGCGACGTCGGTCGCCGCGCCCGCGCGCAAAACGACGCCGCCGACGAGGCCGCGGCGATGTACGAGCAGAACACCGCCCTGTTGCAGTCGAGCACCGGGGTCTCGGTCGACGAGGAGCTCGTCGATCTCAGCCGATTCGAGCGCGCCTACCAGGCCGGCGCGCGCATCGTCCAGACCGTCGAGCGCCTGTACGACACCATCCTGCAGCTATGATCCGCGTCACCCAGAGCCGCCAGAGTGGACTCGCGTTGCAAGCCATCACGCTCGCGCGTGCGCGCCTGCTCGAGCGCCAGCGCGTGGCCATGAGCGGCCAGCGCGTGAACAAGCCCTCCGACGATCCGGCCGCGGCTGCGCGCGCGCGGCTCATGGGCGAGCTCGACGCGCGCGCGGCCTCGCACCGCACCGCCGCCAACTACGGCGTGTCACGCCTGGGCACCGCCGACGCGGCGCTCGGCGAGGGCGGCAACATCCTCATCCGTGCGCGTCAGCTCGCGACCGCGATGGCCAACGACACCATGTCCGCCGACGAGCGCACCGCCGCGGCCTCCGAGGTCGCCTCGCTGCGCCGCGCGATGATCGACGTGATGAACACGCGCTACGGCGACGAGTACGTGTTCGCCCACGTCGACACGCGCAGCCCGCCGTACGACCCCAACACCGGCTTCACCTACGACGTCGACACCTACGACCAGGTCCGCGAGGCCGAGGTCGGCCCCACGCAGCGCGTCGAGATCGGCGCCTCGGGCAGCCACGCGTTCGCGCAGCGGGCCGCGGATCCCAACAGCGTCGACATCATCTCGCAGCTGCAGGACCTCGAGACCGACCTGCGCAACAACGACGCCGACTCGGTGCGCGGCGACATCGACGGCCTGTCGACCGCGTTCGATCAGGTGCTGGCCGAGCGCACGCGCGTCGGCGTCCGCATGGCCGACCTGCGGCGCGCCGACGAGGCCGCGACGCAGGCGAGCAGCGTGTACGAGGCCTTGCGATCCGATCTGGTGGACGCGGACGCCGCCGAGGCGTTCTCGCAGCTGTCGCTCGCGGAGAACACCATGCAGGCCGCGGTCGCGGTGGCCTCGCGCGTGCTCGGGCCCAGCCTGCTCGACGCCGGCTGAGCCCGCGTCGCGACCTCGCGAGATCCCTCGCCGCACTGCCCGCCTGCGCAGTGACCGGTGGTCACGATCGAAAGGCCGTTTCGCCCACGGACGCGGCGTGGCCGGCCGACCCGTCACGCGCCGTGCACGCAGCGCTGCGGATGCTGCCAAAGCGCGCCGAAACGGGCCGGGGTGCGCGGCTTGCCGCGCCCCCGTTCCGCTGCCACGACAAATGATGCTAGCACTGCAGCGACGCTGACCATGACGAAACGCGAAGTTCCGACTCGGTCCGTCCCGACACGCCAAGGAGGCGAGGGTGCTGACGCTCACGAGGAAGATCGGACAAAAGATCCTGATCGGCAACGGCATCGAAATCGTGGTGCGGGAGATCCGGGGACGGCAAGTGCGCCTCGGGATCACGGCACCGCTGGGCCTGCCAGTGTATCGGGAGGAGCTGTACCAACAGATCGCGGACGAGAACGCCCGCGCGACGACCGAGATCAGTCTCGATCGGCTGGCGGGGCTTCCCGAACCATCCGCTCCACGCGGTTCGGGCAGTTCGACGCCCCCGTCGATCGGCTGATCCACTTCCCGCTCGGGATCCCGGGCTTCCCCGATGCGAAGAGCTTCGTGCTGGTGGACCATCGACCGGGCTCGGTGTTCCGCTGGCTGCAGTCTGCGGAGATCCCCGAGCTCGCGTTCGTCGTCGTCGACCCGCTGATGTTCCTGCCCGACTACCCCACGGAGCAGGTGCGCCGCGCGATCGCGTTCTGCGAGCTCGAGGCCGACGAGGAGATCGCCGTGCTGTGCATCTGCACGGTGCCGCCGCAGCCGGAGGAGCCCACCGCGAACTTCCTCGCGCCGCTGGGCATCGGCTTGCGCTCGCGACGAGGCGCGCAGATCGTGCTGCACGACTGCGGCTTCGACACGCGCATGCCGCTGTTCCGCCGCGCATGAGCGCGCGTCCGCCGTCCGCATCGCGGACGGCGACCTGACGGCCCGCGTCGCGCCAACGCCTTGGCGCCGCGGGCCGGCAAGCCGCTTGCAGCGCATGCGGGCGTGACCGACCCCGCCGTGCTCCGCCGCGCCCTCGCCGACGACCCCGAGGGGCTCGCCCGCGCGCTGGCGCGCGTGCCCGCGCCGCGCGTGCAGACGGTGCAAGGCGAGCGCGGCAACGTGGTCGCGATCGACGGCCGCAAGCTCCACAGCGCCCGCGATCCCGAGGCCGAGGCGCGCCGCTTCGTCCGCGAGCTCGATCTCGCCGAGGCCACGGTCGTGATCCTGTTGGGCTACGGCAGCGGCTACGTCGCGCGCGCGATCGCGGCGCGCAGCCGCGCGACGATCTACGCGTTCGAGCCCGATCTCGATCAGCTCGTGGTCGGGCTCGGTCACGGCGTGGTGCCGCCGAGCGTGCGTGTGCTGACCACGCCCTCGCGCATGGGCGAGGTGCTCTACGCACGGCTGGCCAGCAGCGACCGCGGCGTCGTGGTCAAGTGGACGCCGAGCCTCCGGCTCGCGCCCGCGGTCTACGAGGCCGGGCTGCAGACCGCGATGCAGGCCATCGATCGCGCGGCGCTGCGCCACCGCACCGCGCGGATGCGGGGCCCGGGATGGTTGCGCCACTACCTCGAGAACCTGCCCGCGATCGCGCGCGAGCCGGGCCTGCCCGCGCTGGCCGACGGCCTGCGCGGCGTGCCTGCGATCGTGGTCGCGGCGGGGCCGAGCCTCGATCGCAACGTCGAGCAGCTCCGCACGCTGCGTCAGCACGCGCTGGTGCTGGCAGTGAACACCGCCGCGTCCGCGCTCGCGCGCGCGGGCGTCGTGCCCCACGCCGTGGTCGCGATCGAGTCGCTCGACGTCAGCACGCAGCTGGCCGCGCTGCCGTTTCTGCGCGAGGTGCCGGCGTTCCTCGAGCTCACCGGCCACCCCGGCCTGTGGCAGCTGCCGTTCGCGCAGACGCTGCCGATCTCGGTCGACACCAACGCGTGCGCGCACTTCTCCGCGCGCATCGATCCCAAGCACCACCTCGCCGCGGGTTTCTGTGTCGCCAACGCGGCGGTCGCCATCGCCCACGCGCTGGGCTGCGGGCCCATCGTGCTGGTCGGATCCGATCTCGCGTACAGCGGCGAGCGCGTCTACGCCAGCGGCACCGCGTTCGCGGACATGCGCGCGAGCGTCGGTGCCGACGGGGTCGCGCAGCTGTCGGGCATGGACGGCAAGCGGGCGATCGAGCAGGGCTCGGGCGATGCCGGCGGCGGCTCGCGCATGCCCGACCGCGCACGCACGATGCCGGCGCCGGGCTGGCATCCCGACACGACCGTGCACACGACGCGCGACTTCCTGATGTTCCGCGACTGGTACACCGCCGCGGCCAAGACCCTGCGTGAACGCGGCATCCGTCCGGTCAACGCCACCGAGGGCGGCATGCAGATCCCCGGCTGGGACCACGTCCCGCTGGCGGACGCCGTGCCGACGCAGCAGCTCGCGCCCGGCGAGCTCGACGCGCGCTGGCACGCGCTGCGCCAGCGCCCGGCGTCGAAGCGCGAGACCGTGCTGGGCCTGGTCGCCGGCGAGCGTCGCAGCGCCGACGAGCTTCTGTCGCTCGCACGCGAGGCCACCGCCACGATGGGCGACGACCCCGACGGTGATCTGACGCTGACGCCCGAGACCAAGGCGCGGCTTTTCGCCATCAACGCGCGCGCACGCAAGCTGCTGCGTCGCGCGCCGCTGGTCGCCGAGGCCGTCGCGCCCGCGATCGAGGACCTGCGCATGCGCGGGCACATGACGGGCTTCGGCTTCTACGCCGCGCTGGTCGAGCCGCTGCAGGAGATCGACGCGGCCTTGGCACGCCTCTCGCAGAGACTGCAAGCGAGCGACGGCGAACCGTCGCAAGCCCCGACCCCAGCTTCCGCGGCCTGACCGAATCCCCTCCCGTTCACCGGACCTCCCGGGCGCCGCGCCCGAACCCGGCTGCCGCCACGCACGGCCCCGCACGCAAACGAACCTTGCCCGCCACCTTCGTCCTCCGAGGTCACCATGGGAATCTCGCTCCGCACCAACATCGCCGCGCTCGAGGCCAACACCTCGCTCAACCAGACCAACGAGCGCCTCAACGCCAACATGATGCGGCTGTCGTCGGGTCAGCGGATCAACCGCGCCGGTGACGACGCCGCGGGCCTCGCGATCAGCGAGGGCTTCCGCGCCAGCATCGTCTCGCTCGATCAGGCCAAGCGCAACGCCAACGACGGCATCTCGCTGATCCAGACCGCCGAGGGCGCGTTGTCCGAGGTCTCGTCGATCCTCGTGCGCATGCGCGAGCTGGCGATGCAGGCCTCGACCGAGACGGTCTCGACCGGCCAGCGCTCGTTCATCCAGAACGAGTTCGACCAGCTGCGCTCGGAAATCCAGCGCATCGGCAACACCGCCAGCTTCAACGACCTCGACCTGCTCACGGGACAGTTCTCCGCCACCGCCAACGCGCTGACCTTCCAGGTCGACCTCACCGGCGATCCCAACCAGCAGATCAACGTACAGATCGCGACGGTGTCCCCGTCGGCGCTCGGCATCGAGACCGTGGCGCTGACCACCACCGGCGGCGCGCAGGCGTCGCTGTCGATCCTCGACGCCGCCATCGATGGCGTGTCGGCGCAACGCGCCACGCTCGGCGCGGCGCAGAACCGCCTCGAGGCGACCATCAACAACATCTCGACCCAGTTCAACAACCTCAGCGCCGCCAACTCGCGCATCCGCGATGTCGACGTCGCCGAGGAGACCGCCGCCCTGGCCCGGCATCGCATCCTCATGCAATCCGGCGTCTCCGTCCTCGCACAAGCGAATCAGCTGCCTCAACTCGCACTCCAACTCCTGCAGGGCTAAGTCGGCACCCATCGACCCCGCAAGCCGGGGGGCCTTGGCCGGCCCCCCGGTTTCTTTTTTTGCGCGCCCGGTGACAACCCCGGCCGCGACCGGTGTTGCACCGCGCATGACACTTCGCTGCCGCACCGCATGGCCCGTGGGCCTCGGCCTCGCTCTCGCTTCCCAATGGCTCGGCGGTTGCCGCCACGACGACGACGGTGGCGCTGCTCAGGGCGAGAGCACCGGCAGCGACGACGGCGCCGACAGCACCACCGGCGATCCCGCGGCACCGAGCTACTGGCAGGACGCGGCGCCGATCCTGTTCGAGCACTGCGGCCAGTGCCACCGCGACGGCGGCATCGCGCCGTTCGTGATCGACGACTACGCGCAGGCCGCGGCCTGGGCCGAGGCCTCCGCGATGGCGGTGTCCGAGCGCACGATGCCGCCGTGGCTGGTGACCGACGACGGCAGCTGCGGCGAGTTCCGCGACTCGCGGGCGTTGTCGCAGGCCGACATCGACACGCTGGTCGCGTGGGCCGCCGCCGGTGCGCCCGAGGGCACCCCGCGCGATGATCTGCAGCAGACCGCGCCGCCGTCGCTGGCGCAGGCGATCGATCTCGACACGCCCGCGTTCGTGCCGGTCGCCGAGGGCACGCCGTGGGCCGAGGCCGACGAGTACCGCTGCTTCGTCGTCGACGCCGGCGCCGACGTCGACCGAGTCATCACCGCGTACGAGGTCGTGCCCGGCAACGACGCGCTCACGCACCACGTGTTGCTGTTCGATCTCGATCCCACGCTCGAGGTCGGGCCGGGCCAGACCAACGCCGACGTGATCGCGGCGCTGGACGCCGAGTCGCCCGACCGCGACGGCTGGCCGTGCTTCGGTGCCAGCGGCGACGGCACCGCCCCCAGCGGCGTGCCGGTGGCGTGGGCCCCGGGCCAGGGCGTGATGCGATTCCCCGACGGCGTCGGCTACCCGCTGGCATCGGGCACGATGCTGGTGGCGCAGGTGCACTACAACCTCGCGGCCGCGGACGACGAGGTCGAGCCCTTCACCACGCGCGTGCGACTGCAGACGCGCGACACCGTCGAGCGACCGCTGGTGGCCAACCTCATCGATCCGTTCCTCGGCACGCTCGCCTCGCCCACGCCGGCGTCGCTGGCCCCGGGCGAGGCCGCGGTGCAGTACAGCTGGCAGGCCTCGGTCGCCGAGCTCGCGGGCCCGGTCGCGGGCCTCGATGTCTACGGCGTGCTGCCGCACATGCACGCCCGCGGCGTGTCGCAGCGCTTCGACGTCGTGCACGCGGACGGCAGCCGCACCTGCGGCCTCGACGTGCCGCGCTGGGACATCGCGTGGCAGCTGTTCCACTTCTTCCAGCAGCCGCTGCGCCTGCAGCCCGACGACGTCGTCGAGGTCACGTGCACGTACGACACGCGCGACGCGAGCGAGCCGGTGATGCCCGGCTGGGGCAGCAGCTCGGAGATGTGCCTGCTGGGCGTCTACGCGGCGCCGGTGTTGCCGTGACGCCGCCTCGGCGCCCGCGCTGCGGCGCGGGCGCACGGTGAGCACGGCTGCCGCTCAAGCGCGGCGCCCCGTCGACGATGGGGGAGACGTCGAAGCAACGCCTGGCACTGTCGCCCGGCACGGCCTTCGACCAGCGCCAGCACGCACGCGAGCGCTGCACACCGTCCACGGAGGACACCATGCGACCCCGCAATCCCTCGCCGGCCCACGCCGGCCGCCCTGCCCAGGGCTCCGCGCCCTCGCGCATCGATACCGCCACGCGAACACCCGAGACTGCTGCGCCTGATCGTCTGCCCTGCGGCCGACGACCGGGCCGAGCGGTCGCGCGGGTCGTGGCCGCTTGATCCTCCGCGCGGCCGCACCGCGGCCGCGATCGACACGCACCGTTGCGTGTCTGGGTTCGCACCGCGTGACGCCCATCGCGAGCCGACGGCTCCCGATGTGCGCCCCCGGTACGCCGGCCCTCGCTCGAGCGCACGTGTGCGCCGACCGAGTCGCCGGGACGCGTCGCCGATCTCGATCCGGCCGGGCTTCGCCCGCGCCTGCACTCCGCATCCGACTCCACCTCGGGCACGAACGCCCCCGCGCACCCGCGCGGCTCCCACGAAGGGAACCCACCATGCTCAGCGTCAAGACCAACACCTCCTCCCTCATCGCGCAGCGCAACCTCGCCGAGGCCAGCACGGGCCTCGCAGAGAACATCGGTCGGCTGTCCTCGGGCCTGCGGGTCCGTTCGGCCGCCGACGACGCCGCGGGCCTCGCCATCTCCGAGGACTTCAAGGCCAGCATCCGCAGCCTCAACCAGGCCAAGCGCAACGCCAACGACGGCGTCAGCCTGGCGCAGACCGCCGACGGTGCCTTCGGCGAGGTCGGCAACCTGCTCAAGCGCATGCGCGAGCTCGCGGTGCAGTCGCGCAACGGTACCAACAACACCACCCAGCGCGGCTTCCTCGACGACGAGTTCCAGCAGCTCAAGAGCGAGATCGATCGCATCGTCTCGACCACGGAGTTCAACGGCATCCAGCTCATCGACGGCTCGCAGGCCGCCGGCATCGAGTTCCAGGTCGGCAAGGACACGTCGAGCGACGACCGCCTGACGCTGTCGATCGCGACCAGCTCGACCAGCGCGCTGGGCATCTACAGCGCGACCGTGAGCACCACCGCGGGCAGCGACGCTGCGATCACGGCGCTCGACGTCGCCATCGAGGGCATCTCGACCCGCCGCGCGGCCATCGGCGCGATGCAGAACCGTCTGCAGGTGACGATGTCCAACCTCGACACCTACGCGACCAACCTGTCGTCCGCCAACTCGCGCATCGTCGACGTCGATGTCGCCAGCGAGACCGCGGAGCTGACCAAGCACAACATCTTGTTGCAGGCGAGCACGGCCATGCTGGCGCAGGCCAACCAATCGCCACAGGCGGCGCTGCAGCTGCTCGGCTAGCGCACCGCGGCCGCGGATCCGATGCCGGATCGGGGTCCCCGTGTCGGATCCGCGTGCCGCGGACTCCACCCCAGCCACGACCCCACTTGCCGTTGCCCCGCGCGGTCGCATCGACCGCTCACCACGGGCGTTGTCACCTCCTCCACCTGCCTCCGCGTGACCGGGCACGCGCACGGCAGTCCCCCTCGGCCCCGGTCGTCTGGGCACGTTGCCCCACCCCGCCTGCGCGGGGTCGTCCACGAAGGAACCCATGTCCATCTCCGTACGCACCAACGTCTCCTCCCTCACCGCACAGAGCAACCTCGGCAAGACCTCCGCCGACCTGCAGAAGAGCATCTCGCGACTGTCCTCGGGCCTACGGGTCGAATCCGCGGCCGACGACGCCGCCGGCCTCGCCATCTCCGAGGACTTCAAGGCCAGCATCCGCAGCCTCAATCAGGCCAAACGCAACGCCAACGACGGCGTCAGCATGATCCAGACCGCCGACGGCGCGCTCAAGGAGATCGGCGGCCTGCTGACACGCATGCGCGAGCTGTCGGTGCAGTCACGCAACGGCACCGTCAACACGCAGCAACGCGGCTACCTCAACGACGAGTTCGGTCAGCTGCGATCCGAGATCGATCGCATCGTCAACACCACCGAGTTCAACGGCGTCGATCTCATCGACGGCAGCCAGGCCTCGGGTCTGTCGTTCCAGGTCGGCAAGGACACCACCGCCGACGACCGACTGACCATCTCGATCGCGACCTCGAGCACCAGCGCGCTGGGCCTGGGCGCGAGCACGATCAGCAGCACCGGCGGCGCCGATGCAGCCATCGCCGCGCTCGACACCGCGATCCAGAGCATCTCGACGCGGCGCGCCGGACTCGGCGCGATGCAGAACCGCCTGTCGACCACGATGTCGAACCTCGACACGTACTCGACCAATCTCTCGGCTGCCAACTCGCGCATCGTCGACGTCGACGTCGCCGAAGAGACCGCGGCGCTGACCAAGAACCAGATCCTCATGCAGGCCGGCACCGCCATGTTGGCGCAGGCCAACCAGGGTCCGCAGGCCGCCTTGCAGCTGCTCGGCTGACGCCGCCGAGCTCGTCCGTTGCGCTCCACCTCCGATCCACCCGCTCACCACCGACACGCACGAGCTCGATCCATGACCACTCGCACCCGCGCGCCCCGGCGCGCACGACTCCCACTTCGCCACCGCCGCGGTCTTCGCGACCGCGCGCGGGCGGCCCTTGCCCCGCCTGACTTGGCTTGTCCACCCACGCTGCGCGCACGTGTCGGGGGCGTGCGCTCGGCCCTGTCCACCCCGGCATCCGGGCACGAACGCCCGGCCCCGCAACCGCGGGGAAGTCCACGAAGGAAAAGACCATGTCCATCTCCGTTCGCACCAACGTGTCGTCGCTCACCGCTCAGGGCAACCTGAGCAAGACCTCGGCGGATCTCCAGAAGAGCATCTCGCGACTGTCCTCGGGCCTGCGGGTCGAATCCGCAGCCGATGACGCCGCAGGGCTGGCGATCTCCGAGGACTTCAAGGCCAGCATCCGCAGCCTCAACCAGGCCCGCCGCAATGCCAATGACGGCGTCAGCCTGATCCAGACCGCGGATGGTTCGCTGAAGGAAATCAGCGGTCTGCTCACGCGCATGCGTGAGCTCTCGGTCCAGTCGCGCAACGGCACCATCAACACGCAGCAGCGCGGCTACCTGAACGACGAGTTCGGGCAGCTCCGCTCCGAGGTCGACCGAATCGTCAACACCACCGAGTTCAACGGCGTGGATCTGCTCGACGGCAGCCAGGCCGGCGGCCTGGCCTTCCAGGTCGGCAAGGACACGAGCAGCGACGATCGGCTGACCATCTCGATCGCGACCTCGAGCTCGAGCGCACTGGGGCTCAGCTCGTCCACGATCAGCAGCACCTCGGGCGCCGACGCGGCCATCACCGCGCTCGACACCGCGATCCAGAGCATCTCGACCCGGCGCGCCGGGCTGGGCGCGATGCAGAACCGGTTGGCCACGACCATGTCGAACCTCGACACCTACGCGACCAACCTCTCCGCCGCGAACTCGCGCATCGTCGATGTCGACGTCGCGGAGGAGACCGCCAACCTCACCAAGAACCAGATCTTGATGCAGGCGGGCACGGCCATGCTGGCACAAGCCAACCAGGGCCCATCGTCGGCGTTGCAGCTGCTGTGACGCGAACCGGTCCGGGGCGCGCGGGGTCCTCCGCGCGCCCCGGCCCGAACCCGGCCACCGCTTTCGGCCCCGCCGCCCGGGCGCGCATCGTCGCCCGGCGGACGGGGTCTTCGCACGTCGGCGCCGGAGGTTCGCCGGTGCGCGCCGCTCAAGCGGGCGCGGCCGCGGTCGATGCCCGAGCGGCGGAGATCCACCGGCATGGCGGCCATCAGCTTCTCGGGCCTCGCCTCGGGCCTCGATACCAAGTCGATCATCGGCGCGCTGGTCGGCGTCGAGCAGGTGCCGTTGCTGCGGCTGCAATCGCGCAACGACGCCTACGCGGCGCAGGGCCGCATCATCGATCAGCTGTCGTCGGCCCTGTCGGCGCTCAAGACCGCGGCCGACAAGCTCGGCTCGCCCGGCGACTTCCTTTCCTACAAGGGCAGCGTCAGCGACGAGGGCGCGGCCAAGCTCACCACCAGCGGTGAGAGCATCCCCGGCACCTACTCGCTGTCGGTGTCGTCGCTGGCCCGGGCCCAGCGCAGCTACTCCGGCCCGGTCGCGGACGCCGACGCGTCGCTGTCGGGCACCGACCAGACCTTGACGCTGTCGATCGACGGGGTCGACACCGCCATCGACATCGACGCCGGCGCGAGCCTGCGCGACGTCGCGACCGCGATCAACGCCTCGGGCGCCGACGCGACCGCGGGCATCCTCTTCGACGGCAGTCAGTACCGCCTGCAGGTGGTCGGGCGCAGCACCGGCACCGACCACGCCATCGGCTTCACCGACAGCGGCCTGGGCCTGTCGTTCACGACCGTGCAGGCGGCGACCAACGCCAGCTTCACCATCGACGGCTTCCCCGTCACCAGCGACAGCAACCTCGTCGACGACGTGCTGCCGGGCACCACGCTCGAGCTGACCGAGACCACCAGCGCGCCGATCGATCTGACGATCAAGGCCGACCCCGAGGGGGTCAAGACCAAGCTGCAGGGCTTCGTCGACGCCTACAACGCGGTCTCGCGCATCATCACGGCGCAGTCGGGGGTCGGCAAGGGCGCCGCGACGCTGTCGGGCGACTCGACCGTGCGCACCATCGAGCAGGGCCTGTCGCAGCTGATCTCGAGTCCCATCGCGGGCCTGGTGGGCGCCGGTGGCAGCTCGATGCAGCTGGGGGACCTCGGGGTGCAGACCAACCGCGACGGAACCCTGACGCTCGACTCGACCAAACTCGACAAGGCCCTGGCGGCGGACTTCGGACGCGCGGCCACGTACTTCGCCGGTGATGGGGTCCATGACGGCATGAGCGAGAAGCTCGCCGATCTGATCGACGGCTATGTCTCGTCGACCGACGGCCTGCTGACCACGCGCAAGAAGGGCATCAACGAGATCATCGCGACCAACTCGAAGAAGATCGACGACTTGAGCGCGTACCTCGACCGCTACGAGGCCAACCTCACGCAGCAGTATTCCGCGCTCGAGCAGACCATGAGCGCGTTGCAGGGTCAGCAGTCGTATCTGGCACAGTTCCTGAAGTAACCGAGCGCATGTCGCTCGCGGCAGCGCGAAAGTACAAGACCACGCAGATCGAGTCGGCGTCGCCCGGCCAGATCCTGCTTGCGCTCTACGACGGCTGCCTGAGGTTCTGCCGCGCAGCGCAGGCGCAGATCCTCGCCGGTGACACCGCCGGCAAGGGCGTCTCGATCTCCAAGGCCTGCGCCATCCTCGGCGAGCTGCGCGGCACGCTCGACCACAAGGTCGCACCGGAGCTGTGCGACCAGCTCGACCGGCTGTACCTGTTCTTCCAGGAGCAGCTCAGCCTCGCGAACATCCGCATGGACGCCGCCGCGGTGACCCCGGTCATCAAGATGCTGGGCGACCTGCGCGAGGCCTGGGGACAGGCCGTCGGCGACGCCGAGGGGGCGACGCGATGATCGACACGCGCGCGGCGGCCCTGGCCGAGATGGTCGCGGCGACCGAGGCCGTGCTCGCGACCTGCGAGCGCGGCGAAGGCACGGCCAGCGCGCTGTCCGAGCTCGCCGCCCAGCGCGACGCGTTGATCGCCCGCTTCCCCGCGGGCGGCACGGTCGACGCCGCCGAACGCAAGCTCGCCGCCCGTCTGCGCGAGCTGGACCTGCACGTGCTCGGCTTCGCCCGGGCGATGCAGGACGAGATCCTCGCGGCCCACGGCCGCGTGCAGCAACAACACGCATCCCACGATCGCACCGCCACCGTGCTCGCCCGTCGCATGCTCGACGAGGTCGCTTGATTCCGGAGCCCCGACCATGAACCGCCAGACCATCGACCTCTCGCTCGCGCTCGCGCCGCTTCCCTTCGTCGACGCGGGTGAGGCCGCCAACGACAGCCACCTCGACCGCCCCGCCAGCCACGGCTTCACCGACGTGAACCTGCTGGTCGCGACCGCGGTCGCGCGGGTGACCGCGCACGTGCGCCCGGTGCACGTCAACGTCGCGCTCGAGCTCGCCGAGGGCCAGCCGGTGGTGACCGGCGACGCGACGGCGATCGCGTTCGCGGTCGCCGGCGTGCTCGCGGCGCGGCTGCGCGCGGCCGAGGAGGCCGGCGAGCACGACGAGCTGCGCGTGGTCGTGCGCGAGCGCGATCGCCACGTGCGCGTGCTGGTCGCGGCCCACGACGTGCCGCCGCTGGGCATGGTCCGCGCGCTGGCAGCAGACACCGACACGCGCGGCGTCGATGCGACCGTGGCCCACTGCCGCCGCCTGGTCGAGGGCCTGGGCGGGACCCTGTCGCTGGCGCGCTGCGGCGACGGCCTCGCGGTCGAGCTCAGCCTGCCCGCGTGTCCGCAGGGCAACAGCCTTCGCGTGATGCCGCCGCGGCGTCACCAGCACAGCAACCTCGGCCGCGTCGCGCTGGCCAGCTGAACGGAGTCCGCCATGCAACCCAGCACCGACGAGATCCACTTCGCACGCGAGGCCGCGCGCGGCGCCCTACCCTACGCCGATCTGATCGCGGGTCGCTTCGTCGACATCGCGGGCGCGTTGCGGGACGGTCGCGATCAGGAAGCGCTGCTGGCGCTGTCGGACTCGGCCGACGACCTCGAGCACTTCCTGCGATTTCTCATCCTCGTGCAGGATTCGCTGGTCGCCGCGAGCCCCGACGACGGCACCGCCGTGCGCGACTATCACGAGCGCATCGTCACCATCCTCGAGTCGCTACAGCCCGCGCTCGGTCATGCCGATTTCGTCGAGGTCGCCGACGCGCTCGAGGACGACCTCGCGCCGTCGTTGCGAAGCTACCGCAACCTCGACGCCGCGGTCCGAGCCGCACTCGCGCCTACGTGACGCCCACGACCCCACTGAATCCGCCCGCGTGCGCGCACGTGCTCGTGGTCGACGACGATCCGGGCTCGGCCGCGAGCATCGCCGCGACGGTCGCGAGCCTGGGCCACCGCACCACCGTGTGCCACGGCTGGACCGCGGCGCTGCGGGCCTTCGGCGAGCAGGAGGTCGACCTGGTGCTGATGGACGCGGTCATGCCCGGCGTCGACGGCTTCCGCCTCACACGGCTGCTGCGCGCGCGCGCCAGCTCGTACGTGCCGATCCTGTTCCTCACGGCGCTCGCGGATCGGCGTGCGCGCGAGGCCGGCGTCGCCGCCGGCGCCGACGACTTCCTGAGCAAGCCGGTCGATCCGCTCGAGCTGCGCATGCGGATGACCGCGATGCTGCGGATCCGCTGGCTGACCCGCGACCTCGAGGCGCGCACCCACGCGCTCGCGCGCCTGGCCGCGATCGATGGCCTGACCGGCGTGGGCAATCGCCGCAGCTTCGACGAGCACCTGGTGGCCGATCTCGAGCACGCGCGCGTGAGCGGGCAGTCGCTGGCGCTGCTCATGCTCGATCTCGATCACTTCAAGCGCATCAACGACGGCCACGGCCACACCGTCGGCGACGCGCTGCTGGCCTTCTTCGGCAAGCTCATCAGCCAGGAGGTCCGCAGCGGCGACGCGTGCTATCGCTTCGGCGGCGAGGAGTTCGCGATCGTGGCGCGCGGCGCCGGCGTCGACGCGGCCATGGACATCGGCGAGCGGGTCCGCCGCGCGTTCGCGCAGCAGAGCATCACCGCGACGGCGGCGGGGCCGTGCTCGGTGTCGATCGGTGCCTGCGCCACCGACCAGTTCGCCGAGATCCCCGACGGCACGCAGCTGATCGAGGCCGCGGACGCGGCGCTGTACCGCGCCAAGACGCTCGGTCGCAACTGCGTGGTGCGGGCCGACCCGCACGTGGTCGCGCGGGTCGCCTGAGCCGCGGCTACGCCCGCGCGAGCGCCCAGCGGCCCTGCTCTTCGTCGAGCCAGAAGCACGGCACCGCGGACAGCCACGCGTCCGCGCTCGCGGCGCTGCCGGTGCCCAGCAGCACCCGCCGCGCGCCGATCGGCGTGCGCGCGGAGACCTCGACGATCACGCGCGCGCCTTCCTCGACGCGGCGCAGCGCCCAACCCAGCAGCGGGCTGGGATCTTCGAGCCGCAGCACGAACGCGACGCCGACGGTGTCGGCGCGGACGCTCTGCGCCTCGGCGGCGTCGAGGATGAGCGCGTAGGCGCCCAGGTGTCGCGCGAGGCGCTCGCCGGGACCGTGGCCGCGCGCCAGGCACAGCGAGCCCTCGGGCAACAGCGACGCGAGCTCGCGGAACGGATCGACCGAGCCCGCGGTCTGCTCGTGCGGCTGCACGTCCTCGAGCGACGCCGGTGGCTCGCCCGTGGGTGGACGGCGACGCAGCGCGAAGTCGATCGGATCGGGCTCGACGTGGATCCGCGGTGCGTCGCGCTCGAGCTCGGTCGCGGACACCAGCCAGCTGGGGACCTGCGCCGGGCCTGCGGCCGGCGGCGGCGTGGTCGTCACCGCGGGCAGGTCCCACGCGGTGTCCCGGGTCTTGCGCGGCGCGGCCGCGGTCGTCGCCGCGGGCATGCCCACGCCCTCGGTGCCGCGTCGCAGCGGCGGCAGCTCGAGCGGCACGCCGACCTCGGCGACGTCGCCCGATGCCTGCGTCCGCCCGCGCACGACCACGCCCTCGACCCCGGCCTCGGCCACGAGGGTCCAGCGCGCGACGCCGTCGTGCAGCTGGAACTCGACCACGTTGCCGACCGCGAGCTCGGCCTGTTGATCGGGCCCGAGCACACCCGAGAGCGCGTCGAACAACTCGCCCTCGCTCATGCTCGCGCGCAGGGTCTCGACCCCCATCGACGTGCGCAGCGTCGGCGCGCGACCCGGCTCGAGCACGATCTCCGTCGCACCGTGGCCTGTCGCATCGTGCAGCACCTGCAGCAACGACGGCATGGGGTCGCGCAAGCCTATCGTGGCTGCCATCGCGGCTCAATCCCGGCCGGCTCTGGTCGATGGTGCACGCATGGTGCCTCGCACCCCCGCGCGGCTGCATGGCCGCATCGCCGCCTGCATCGCAGTGGCTGCGCTCGCCACGCTCGCGGCCGGCTGCGACGAGCGTGAGCGCGACCCCGAAGACGACGCGCCGCCGACCGCGGCCCGCCCGCCACGGCCGGCCGCCGCGGCCGCGACCGAGGCACGACGCCCCAGCGCCGACGCGAGCCCGGCGCTGTGCGCCGAGTACTGCCAGGTGTTGTTCGATGCCTGCCCCGGCACGCTGGACGAGCCCGACACCTGCCTGGCGCGGTGCGACGCGGTCGTGGCCGACGCGGCCTCGGCCGAGCCGCTGCAGTGCCGCCGCGCGTGGCTCGACGACCCGGACGCACGCTCGTGCATCGCCGGCGGCCTCGGCAGCGCCGTGTGCTAGCAGCCGGTCGTGAGCCCCGAGTCCGGCCGCGGCTGCGAGCGCCGGCGCGCGCGCCTATGATCGTGGCCGCGTGCCGCTGCCCGGGCCCATCCCGCTCGCGATCGCGTGGCCCGAGCTGTCCACGTGGCTGATCGAGCTGGCGTTCGTGGCCTACGCCGTCGCGATCTCGCTGGTGGTCGTGCTCGAGCGGCGTCGCCCGACCACGACGTTGGCGCTGGTGTTGGCGCTGGTGTTCGTGCCGGTGCTGGGCCTGGTGGTCTACCTGCTGCTCAGCCGCCGCGCGCGACGCACTCGACGCGCGCGCGCGCGCCGAATCGTGCGCCCGTTCGACGCGCTGCGGGGCTTCGCGCGCATCGAGGCGCTGCCCGACGAGCTGGCGCCGCTGCCCCGGGGCCTGGTCCGACTCGCGGTCGCGACCGCGACCGCGCCGGTGCGGCGCGCGAGCACGGTGCAGGTGCACTCGGACCCGGCCGAGATCTTCGCGGCGATGCGTCGCGCCATCGACGGCGCCGAGCACTTCGTGCACCTGCTGTTCTACATCTGGCACGACGACGAGACCGGCCGCGACCTGGTCGCGCGGCTGGCCGCACGCGCGCGTCAGGGCGTGCGCGTGCGCGTGCTGGTCGACGACATCGGCAGCTTCCACGCCGACGCGCTGTTCGCCCCGCTGCTCGACGCCGGCGGCACGGTCGCACGCTTCGGCCGCGTGCGGCTGCACTGGCCCTGGCGCGCGCGGCTGAACTTCCGCAACCATCGCAAGCTGCTGGTCGCCGACGGTGAGCGCGGCTTCATCGGCGGCGTCAACGTCGGCGACGAGTACAGCGGTCGCACCGCCAGCGTGCGCTGGCGCGACATCATGGTCGAGCTCGCCGGCGACGCGGTGCTGGGCCTCGACGCGGTGTTCCTCGAGGACTGGCTCGCGACCACCGGCCAGGTCATCGACGTCCACGGACAGCACCCGTCGGCGCTGCAGCACCTCGACGCGCGGCGGCCCCGACGACGGCTGCCGCGGCTGCGCGGCGAGAGCGAGCGCGAGCGTCGGCTGCGTCAGGGCGACCCGTACCACGGGCTGGTGCCGCGTGCGGCCGCGGCCGCGGGGCCGCTGGTCCAGATCATCCCCAGCGGTCCCGACGCGCCCAACGATCAGGCCATCGCGGCGCAGATCGTCGCAGCCATCGCGATCGCGACCGCGCGGGTGTGGTTGGTGACGCCGTACCTGGTGCCCGACGAGCCGTTGCTGCTGGCGCTGCGCACCGCGGCGCTGCGCGGCGTCGACGTGCGCATCATCGTGCCGTCGGCGCCGGTCAACGACTCGCGTCTGGTCGCGCTCGCGGCCGCGAGCTACTACGACGAGCTGTTCGACGCCGGCGCGCGCGTGTTCGAGTACCACGCCGGCATGCTGCACGCGAAGTACGCGCTGTTCGACGACGTCTCGCTGGTGGGCTCGGCCAACATGGACGTGCGCAGCTTCCACCTCAACTACGAGATCATCGCGATGTTCTACGACGCGGAGATCGCCCGCGCGTTCGCGGCGCGGTTCATCGAGGATCTCGCCGCGGCGCAGGAGGTCGAGCCGGGCGCGCGCGAGCACCTGGCGTGGTCGCGGCGGCTGGGCGAGGGCGTGGCGCGGGTGCTCTCGCCGATGCTGTGACGCCGGCGTATGCTCGATGCGCCGGTGCCCTACGCCTACTACCGACGGCTGTCGTCGCGCGACAAGGCCACCTACCGCGCCTCGGATGCGATCACGACCGTGACCGTGCCCGCGCCCGAAGCCGTGCGCGCGCACGTGCCCGCGATCGCGCGCGGGCTCGCGGCCGACGATCGCCGCCTCACCGGCGCGGCGGTGCGGGCGTTGACCGCCGCGCTGTGCGAACAGCTCGGCGCGGCGCTGCCGATCGTGCGCGTGCTGGCGCGCCGGCCCTCGAGCGCGAGCGCGGAGCTGCACGGGCTCTACGAGCGCGAGCCCGACGCGCCCGCGGTCATCCGCGTGTGGATGCGGACCGCGGCGCACGAGCGACCGGTGGCGCTGCGCACCTTCGTGCGCACGCTGCTGCACGAGCTCTGCCACCACTTCGACTTCGAGCTGCACGGCCTGCGCGACACCTTCCACACCGAGGGCTTCTTCCGCCGCGAGTCGTCGCTGGCGCGCCAGCTGCTGCCGCCGCCGGTGCGCTCGCGCGAGCGCGCCACCCCGCCGCCGGCGCCCGAGCCGAGCGCGACGCAGCCACGCGCGCAGCTCGAGCTGTTCGCGCGGCCGTGACGCGGCGCGGCTCAGCGCACCATCGCGACCGCGACGCAGCTGGCCACCAGCATCATCGCGCCCGCGGGCACGATCAGCACCAGCGGCCCGGGGTCGGCGGCGCCGTGCCACAGTCCACCGCCGAAGAAGCCCACGCCGACCGCGAGCGCACCCAGCCACGCGGCGACGCGGATGCGCCGGGCCCAGCCATCGGGCGTCTGCAGCTTCGTCATCGCCCACGCCAGCGCGAGGTTCACCAGCGCCAGCAGACCGCCGTGGGCGTGCCCCAGGCGCAGGAACTCGCGCCGCAGCGGATCGTCGACCCAGCCGCCCGCGCGCAGGCCGATCATCGCCTCGAGCCACAGCCCGCTGCCCAGGAACAGCGCGAGCAGCCCCACCGACGCGCGCACGTGACGACCTTCGTCCAACGCCCGCGATGCTAGCAGGCGGCCGCGCGCGGTCGCTACTCTCCGATCCAGATCGCGACCGCGTCGCGGCTGGCCTCGAGCTCGAGCGCGCGCTCGGGCGCGTCGTCGAACGGACCCGGCCCCAGCGCCCGGCGCAGCTGCTGCCACGTCGCCAGCCGCGTCTGCACGGCGGCCTCGGGGTCGAAGCCCGCCAGCGCGTCGGTCACGGCCGCATCGAGGCCCGACTCCGCTGCGAGTGCGCGCGCACCGACCCAGGCCATGAACCGCACCGCGGCGTAGTCGTCGACCAGCGCGTCGAGCAGCCAGGACAGCCGCACGCGCGGATCCACCGGCGCGTCCGGCCGCGCCAGCGCGTCGACCGCGAGCGCACGCTGGATCGGATCGCCGCCGTGCAGATCGAGCAGGATGCGCGAGCCCCAGCGCTCGCGCGGATCCTCGGCGCGCGCGGGCGCGTGTGCGGGCAGGCCCAGCGCCGGCAGGCTCGCGACCGCCCAGCTGCGCGAGCGATCGACGTGGCACTGCGTGCACGCGTCGGGTCGGTCGTGCAGTCCCACCGCCGCCGCGGGATCGGGGCTGCCGATGCGATGGCTGATCATCCCCTGCAGCAGGCCGTAGCTGGTGCGCGGCATGTGGCACGCGACGCAGTCGAGCGCGTCGCCGTGGCCGCCGTGCCCCGCGGGCGCGGTCGCACCCGACAACGCGAGGGCGTCGTGGCAGCGCGTGCAGCTGCGCGTGGGATCCCAGTCGCTGCGCAGCTGCATCGCCGGCGTGGGGCCGTGCATCGCGTGACAGTCGCCGCACTGCAGCCCGGCGCCGTCTTGGTGGCACGGCGAGGCCAGCAGCGCCTGGTACTCGTGCGCCGACAGCCGCGCGCTGCCGTCGGGCCAGAAGCGGCCGCGGAAGTGGGGCTGTGGATCGTCGCCCACGGTCGCGTCGCGCAGGATCGGCCGCGACACGTTCGCGAGCGGCTCACCGGGTCGGAAGCCGTCACCGTGCGCGAGGATCGTGGCGATGTCGTGGCCGATGCGCTGGCCGTGGCAGCGACCGCACACGTCGGTCGCGAGCCCGGGCGCGAGCGCCTGCGGATCGACCACGGTGCCGTCGTCGCCCAGCGCCGACCACACCCGTCGCAGCGGCGCGTCGTGGCGCTGCACGTGCGCCGCGGCCGGACCGTGGCAGGCCTCGCACGCGATGCCCCACTGCCCCACCGCGCTGTGCCAGCGTCCGTCGGCCGCGAGCCCGGGGTTGGGCTCGGTGTTGTGACAAAAGAGGCAGTTGTCGTTGTAGCGCGACAGGTGCCGCATGAAGTCGGCCTCGCTGCCGGGCTCGCCGTCGGGGGCGAGAAACGCGGTGTTGAGGTGGATCCAGCGCGCCTCGCCGATGTGCCACGCCAGCGGCAGTCGCCACAGCTCGCCCTCGCCGCCGCCGCGATCGAGCCGCGCGACGTACTGCTGCACGCGGTGGCTGCCGACCGCGAGCTCGACGCGCGCATCGAGCAGCGGCGTGCCGCCGGCATCGTCGCCCGCCTCGGGCACCACGCGCACGTGCGGCCGACCGTCGCCGTCGCGCGAGAGCGTCGCGACGAAGCCCAGCGCCGCGAGGCGCTCGCCGGCAAACGGCGCTGCGGGCTCGAACCCCGGCGCCGCGGTCGGCTGCGTCATCGTGCGATGGTAGCTGTCGTGCCAGCTGCGCCACTGCGGCAGGTGGCAGCGCCGGCACGCGTCCGCACCCGCCACGGTCGCGTCGCGCCGTGCGGGCGGGCCCCAGTCGTCGCCGTCGAGCAGCGCCGCCGCGCTACCGGCGGTGGCGAGCGCCAACCATGCGACCGCAGGACCGAACAACACCAGGGTCGGCCAGCGCGCGCCGGCCATGGCTACGACTCGACCGCGCGGATCTCGATGTCCTGATCGTACAGCCGGATCGGCGCACCCTCACCGTCGACGCGGATCGGCACCGGCACGCCGCTGGTGAGCGCGCGGCCCTGGTACTGCGTGCCGTTTTGGCTCTGCAGATCCGCGATCCAGATGCGGCCGCGGTGGGCGTAGATGCACGCGTGCAGCCGGCTCATGCGCGGCGAGGTGACCACGAACTGACAGGCCTCGTGGCGCCCGATCACGACCGGGCCCTCGCGCATGTCGAAGCGCTTGGTGTTGCCGCCGTGGGTCATCTCGACGATCGGTCGCGCCAGCTGCTCGAACAGCGGCTCGACCGAGGTCGGCTCGTACCACAGCCCGTCGGCCTCGGCCGCGGTGCGGAACGCCGCGCCCATCTCGCGACCCGAGCCGAAGCGCGACGCCGGCAGCTTGGCCATGGCGCGGCGCATGAACGCGTCGAGGTGCGGCGAGGCGTGGCGCGACTCGGCCAGCACCGCGTTGTCCATCACCGTCGCGCGGTTGCGGCCGCGCACCGCGATCGACAGCGGCGGAATCTCGGCCTCCATGTGCTGGTGCAGCAGCTCCGGCAGGCTGCGACCGTCGTAGGGCAGCCGCCCCGACAGCAGCTCGAACGCGATCACGGCCAGGGCGTAGCGATCGGTCGCGGGCCCGACGTGCTTGGTGTCGCGGAACTGCTCGGGGCTCATGTAGTGCGGCGTGCCGAACACCGAGCCGGTCGCGGTCGCGGCCTCGTGCGCGAGCCACTTCGCGATGCCCAGGTCGATGATCACCGGCTCCCAGCCGTTGGGCTGGTTGCGCAGCAGCACGTTGTCGGGCTTGAGGTCGCGGTGGACCACGCCCAGGCCGTGCAGCTCGTCGAGGCTGCGACCGACGCCGACCATCAGGCGATGCACGCCCCAGGTGTCCCCCTCGGTGATGGCGCCGGCGGGCGAGACGCCGTCGACGAACTCCATCGCCATCCACGTGCGGCCGTACTCGTCGCTACCGAAGTGCTCGACCTTGATGACGCCGTCGAAGTTGGCGCCGCTCATCAGCTGGGCCTCGCGCTGGAAACGGACCGCCGCCTCGCTGCCTTCGTGCACCTCGGCGCGCAGCCACTTCACCACCACGAGCCGACGTCGAAAGACGTCGACGCACAGATGCACGTCGCCAACCGCACCCTCGCCCAGCGGACGGATCTTGCGGTGGGGGCAGCTTGGCACGCCTTCAAACTCTACCAGGGGCGCGGCCGATCGGGCAGCACAGCGCCACGGCTGGCGCCGCCGGGGGCCCCGCGAAGCGGCGCAGTGGGCCGGCCCGCGCGGCGCGGGGACCTCCGCCGTCCGCGGCTGGGCCGGCCGCGGCGGGCCGAACCGGGCGCCGGGCTCAGAGCGGGATCTCGACCTCGGTGTACGGCTCCGCGACGATGGTCGCGGACTTGCCGCCGAAGTTGATCTCGCAGAAGCCCGGCTTCGCGATCGTCAGCTTCGAGCTCGACTGCGGCGTCAGCTTGGCCTCGGCGCTGATCGTGCCGCACTTGAGCGTCGCGTCGATGGGCTCGGCGCGATCGTTCTTGAGCACGAACACCGTCTGCGGCGTGGAGTTGAACTTGACCTTGAACGGATAGGCCTTGCCGAGGTTGGTCAGCAGCGTCTCGATGCGCTGCTCCGTGCCCGGCGCGCGGTACGGGTACGCGGTGCCCAGGCCGTAGATGCTCTGCTTGGACCAGTCGAGCTCGGACAGCGCCTCGGCCAGTCGCGTGACCTTGCCGCCGGGGTACTTCACCAGGCCGCGCGCGCGGACCTCCGCGGCGTCCTTCTTGCGCATGGTCACCTCGGTGTGGCTGAGCAGCTCGGCCATCGCGACGTGGACCTCGGGCAGATCGGGGGTCTTGGACTTGGCGCGCTCGAGCTGCGCGCGCGCGTCCTCGATCTTGCCGCCGGCGATCATCTCGTGCACGCGGATGGTCAGCAGGATCGACCACACCTGCGCGTAGCCGCCGGTGCTGGGATCGATCTTGCCCAGGGCCTGCTCGGCGTCCGCGAGCTTGCCCTTGCCCGCGATGGTCAGCACCCGCTGCAGCTGCAGCGAGGGATCCTTGGGCCGCAGCTGCAGCGCGCGCGCGAGGTCCTCGTCCGCGCCGGCGATGTCGCTCTTGCTCAGGCGCACCGCGCTGCGCGCGATGTACAGGCTGATGACGCGGTCGCGCAGATCGGCGACGCGCTCGGCCGAGACCTTGAGCTTGCCCTCGTCGGCGTGCTTGACCAGGGTCTCGAGACGGTCGAGCGCGATGTCGGGCTTGCCACGCTTCTGCAGCTCGTAGGCGACCTCGAGCGCGAGGTCGACCTGCTCCTCGGCACCCACGCCGGCGGGCGCCAGGTCGAGCAGGCGATCGGAGGCCTCGGCCTTGTCCTCGCCCAGCAGCGCCAGCACCGTCAGGCGGCGCAGCTCGAGGAACTGCGCGCGCTGGTCGACGTCGTGCACGCCGATGAGATCGGCGGCGGGGCCCAGGGCCGCGGCGGCCTCCTCGGTGGCCTTGCGTGCGATGCGGCAGCGGACCACGCCCAGCGCGACCGCGGCGTTGGGGATGAACGACAGCGCGCGCGCGTAGTCGGCCTCGGCCTCGGCCCACATCTGCGCGTGGTAGTAGCGGTCCGCGCGATCGATGAGCAGCACCGTCAGCAGTCGCGAGCATCCGCGGCACTTGTGCTTGATGCCCTCCTCGACCAGCGCGAAGGCCTCGTCGGGCATGCCGCGACCCAGCAGCGCGCGCGCACGGCCCTCGAGCGCCTCCTCGTTCTTGGGATCGAGCTTGAGCGCCTTGCGGTACAGCCCCTCGGCGACCTTGGGTCGATCACGCTGCTCGCGGGCGAGTTGCAGGTAGATCTCGACCAGCTCCTTGCGCGCCTCGTCCTCGTACTTCGGCTCCTCCATCGCGTCGCGATAGAGCTCCTCGGCCTCATCGAAGTCGCCCTCGCCGTCGGACCAGGCGATGCGTGCCTTGTCGAGCGTGTTGCTGCAGCCGCCCGAGAGCAGGCCGAGCCCCAGCGCAGGACCCAGCAGCAGGGTCAGTGCACGCGATCGAATGCGGTTCCGTTCCATGTGTAGCGCTCCCGATGGATGAGGTCGCGATCGACCTCGTAGAATGAGAACGAAGCCTGGCGGCCGGGCCGCGAGGAACACGAGGTCCCCGAGGCGACCCCGTGGACCGGCACCGGGCCGGTGGGTCCGGCCAGCGACGAGTCCACGCAGCGGTGCTCGTGGCCGTGGAGGATCAGCTCGGCGCCGCGGCGGGCGATGACCTCGCCGAAGGCACCGAGATCGAGCAGGTCGTGGCGCGGCTTCGACACGCCCGCGACCGGCGGATGGTGGATGAGCACGATGCGGACCAGGCCGTCGTCGCCCAGGCGCGCGAGCATGCCGTCGAGGCGCGCGAGCTGGTCGACGCCGACGCGCCCGGTCGCGAACAGGGGCAGCGAGGCGATGCCGGTCGACACGCCGACCAGCGCGACCGCGCCGTGACGCTGCACGAACGGGAACTCGGTGTCGTCGTCGCGCTCGCCGATCATGAACTCGGCGAAGTGGCGCTCGAACAGCCGCTGCTTGACCGCGCCGCGGGTATAGGTGTCGTGGTTGCCCGGGATCACCGTCACCGGCAGGCCCGCGGCCGACAGCCGCGCGCGCGCGTGGGCGAACTCCGAGGGCAGCGACAAGTTGGTGAGATCGCCGGTCACGACCAGGCGATCGGCGCCCAGCCGCAGGCCGTGCTCGAGCACCGCATCGAAGATGCGCTCGTCGTGCTCACGCCGTCGCTTGAGCGCGAGGTTCACCCGGCCGGTGATGCGCTTGTTGAAGTAGTGCCACGGGCGCACGCCGGCGAGGTCGAGCAGATGGATGTCGGAGACGTGCACGAATCGCAGCGGCATGGCCAGGCCGGACGTGGGGGGGTCGAGGTGGCCGCCCTCGACCCGGGCACGTTGTAGCAGGGGCCGGCTGCGCTCGCGAGCCTTTGCACCCGCCCCGTGCGCGCGGCCCCCGGACTTGCCCGCGCGCCGCGGTGGATCCCGCCGCGACGGTCCGCACGTGGGCCCGACGCTCGATGGCGCCGGGACCGGTCGCCGGCCGCGCCCACGGCCGACGGCGGCCCGGACGCGGCGCCGCGGCCCCGCGGCAGACGCTGGTACAGTTCCGAGCATCATGACCAGCTTGCTCGTCACCGGCCGCACGCACAGCTGCGGGGCCCTGCGCGCCGACCACGTCGGCAACGACGTGGTGCTCTTGGGGTGGGTCCACCGCCGCCGCGATCACGGCGGGCGCATCTTCGTGGACCTGCGCGACCGCGAGGGCCTGACGCAGGTGGTGTTCGGGCCCGACATCGACGCGGCCGCCCACGAGGCCGCCGACAAGCTGCGCAGCGAGTTCTGCATCGGCATCGCCGGCAAGGTCATCGCCCGGGGCGACAACGCCAACCCCAACCTGCCGACCGGCGCGATCGAGATCGAGGCCAGCACGCTGGAGATCTTCTCGCAGGCGGACACGCCGCCGATCAGCGTCGCCGACGACGACCGCATCGACACCGGCGAGAACCTGCGGCTGCGCTACCGCTACCTCGACCTGCGGCGCCCGAGCCTGCAGAAGAACTTCATCACGCGCTCGAAGATCGCCTTCGTCACGCGGCGGACCATGACCGAGCAGGGCTTCCTCGAGCTCGAGACGCCCTACATGGTCAAGTACACCCCCGGCGGCGCGCGCAACTTCCTCGTGCCCAGCCGGCTCAACCCCGGGACCTTCTACGCGCTGGCCGAGTCGCCGCAGATCTTCAAGCAGCTGTTCATGGTCGCGGGCTTCGACCGCTACTTCCAGATCACCCGCTGTTTCCGCGACGAGGACCTGCGCAACGATCGTCAGCCCGAGTTCACGCAGATCGACGTCGAGCTGTCCTTCGCCACGCCCGAGCGCGTGTTCGAGGTGATGGAGCGGCTCGTCGCCAACCTGTGGCGCGAGGTGCTCGGCGTCGAGATCCCCACGCCGCTGCCGCGGCTGAGCTGGGCCGAGGCCATGGGCCGCTACGGCAGCGACAAGCCCGACCGCCGCTTCGGGCTCGAGCTGGTCGAGCTCACCGCCCAGGTCGCCGGCAGCGGCTTCCGCGTGTTCGAGCAGGCCGCGTGCGTCAAGGGCATCACCGTGCCCGCGGCCCACGCCGCACCGCTGACGCGCAGCCAGCTCGACAAGCTCACCGACTTCGTCAAGAAGCGGGAAAACGGCGGCGCCAAGGGCCTGGCGTGGGCGCGCATCGGCGACGACGGCAGCTTCGTCGCGCCGTTCGCCAAGTCGATGAGCGAGGCGGCGCACAAGGCCATCGTCGCGCAGATGGGCGCGCAGCCCGGCGACGTGCTGCTGTTCATCGCCGACACCTGGCACACCGTCCACCAGGTGCTGTGCGCGCTGCGACTCGAGCTGCGCGACCTGCTGCAGCTGGTGCCCGCGGACGCGCGCCGCTGGGAGTTCCTGTGGGTGACCGACTTCCCGCTGTTCGAGCAGCGCGACGACGGCACGCTGGTCGCAGCGCACCACCCGTTCACCTCGCCGCGCACCGACCAGCTCGAGCTGCTGCACAGCGACCCCGGCAAGGTGCTGGCGCAGGCCTACGACCTCGTGCTCAACGGCAACGAGATCGGCGGCGGCTCGATCCGAATCCACCGCAGCGACGTGCAGGCGCGCGTGTTCGAGATCCTGGGCCTGTCGCAGGCGGCGGCGCAGCAGAAGTTCGGCTTCCTGCTCGAGGCCTTCAAGTACGGTCCGCCGCCGCACGGCGGCATCGCGCTGGGGCTCGACCGCATCGCCATGCTCATGACCGGCGCGACCAGCCTGCGCGACGTCATCGCCTACCCCAAGACGCAAAAGGGTCAGGACCTGATGACGCTGTGCCCGACGCCGGCCGACGATGCGCAGCTCGAGGAGCTGTTCATCCGCCTGCGCCCGCTGCCCGGCGCCAAGGAGGGCGGCGAGTCCACGGAGCCGTCGGCTTGAGGCTGCCGCGGCTGCAACCCAAGCGCCTGTTGCTGTGTGGCCTGTCGGTCCTCGGCATGGTGCTGTCGTGCCCGGACTTCGACCACTTCTGGCTCGGGTTCGTGATGTGGATCCCGTACTTCGCGGCGATCGAGGATCAGTCGCCGCGGCACGCGTTCCTGTACGGCTGGCTGGTCGGCATCCTCACGGTGTTCTGGGGCTTCTTCTGGATGGGCCAGCTGCTGGTGAAGTTCGCCGACTTCTCGCAGCTGGCCGCGACGCCGCTGACGCTGCTGTTCGCGCTGTGGCACGGGCTGCTGTGGGGCCTGTCGGCGTGGATCCTGACGCACGTGCGGCGACGGACGACGCTGCCGTTGTGGTTGGTCGCACCGGCGGTGTGGGTCGCGGTCGAGGCCACGCTGCCCAACATCTTTCCCATCTACATGGCCCACGCGTGGTGCTGGCAGCCGCTGCTGATCCAGACCGCCGAGCTGGGCGGCGTGACCATGGTCAGCGGCATCATGGTCGCGACCAACGCCGCGCTGTGGCTGCTGCTGCAGGCGCGGGCGCGGCGTCGCCCCGACGCACCCGCGCTGGCGCGCCGCGACGTGATCGCGGCCGCGTGCTTGTTGATCGGCAACCCCGCCTACGGCGCGCTGCGGCTGTCGCAGGTCCACGCCGACATGGACGCGGCGCCGACGGTGCGCTTCGGCGTCGTGCAGGGCAACATGAGCATCCGGCAGATGGCGCACCCCGAGTGGCGCCGCTGGATCTTCAACAACCAGCAGGAGATGACCGCGTCGCTCGCGGCCCAGGGCGCCGAGGTCGCGCTGTGGGGCGAGACCGCGTATCCCAACCCGCGCACGTTCACGCGCGATCGCACCGCCGACCTGCCGCCGGGGCACCCGTGGAAGGTGCGCCAGGGCTTCGACATCCCGGTGATCTTCGGCGCGGTCACGCGCGACGTGCAGGGCGGATCGCCCTACCCCTTCAACAGCGCGATCCTGCTCGACGGCGAGGGCAACATCGCCGGGCGCTACGACAAGGTCTACCGCCTGATGTTCGGCGAGTACGCGCCGCTGGTGGATCCGCAGTGGTACCTGCAGCAGGTGCCGTCGGCGTCGCACATCGCCCAGGGCGCGGGCCCGGGCGTGCTCGAGCTGGGACCGTGGCGGCTGGGTCCGTTCATCTGCTACGAGGACATCTTGCCGCGCTACGTGCGGCAGACCGCGGCGCAGGAGGTCAACGCGTTCGTGAACCTCACCAACGACGCGTGGTTCGGCAAGACCGACGAGCCCGGGCAGCACCTGGGCCTGGCGGTGTTCCGCGCGGTCGAGCACCGAAAGCCGATGGTGCGCGCGGTCAACACCGGCGTGAGCGTCTACATCGATCCGACCGGCGCCGCACACCAGCGCACGCGCGTGACCGATCCCGACGTCGACGGGCCGCAGCCCGCCGACGGCTTCGTCGTCGACGTGCCGATGATGGACCCGCAGCACCGCACGCCCTACGGCCTGACCGGCGAGCTGTTCGACGGGGTCTGCCTCGCGTTCGTGGTGTGGCTGTGGACCCGCCGGCGCCGCGACGTCGCGGCCGCGGCGTGACGCGCCCGCGCCCGCGGTCAGACGTCCGCGCGCGCTCTGCTAGACTCGCGCGGCGATGACCCGTCCGCACGCCCTCGCCGCCCTCGCCACGCTGCTGCTGATGCCGATGCTGGGCTGCGACCGCAGCGGCGGCGAAGCCGGCAAGGCCGCACCGCCGGCGGCGGGCCCGAGCACCGCGAGCGCGGCGACGCCCACCACCGCGCCGCCGCTGGCGACCGCGGTGCTGGGCCAGCCGGCGCCGGACTTCACGCTGACCGACACCGAGGGCAAGACCGTGAGGCTGTCGGATCACAAGGGCAAGCTGGTCGTGCTCGAGTGGTGGAACCCGGGCTGCCCGTTCGTGAAGTACGCCCACGGCGAGCAGGGTCCGCTGCGCACGATGGCCGCGGAGCAGATGGCCCAGGGCGTGGTGTGGTTCGCGATCAACTCCGGTGCACCGGGCAAGCAGGGCGCCGGCGCGGACGCGAGCCGCGAGGGCGCCAGCGGCTTCGGCATGGGCCACCCGGTGCTCATCGACGAGGCCGGCACGGTCGGCCGTGCCTACGAGGCGCGCAAGACCCCGCACGTGTTCCTCATCGACGACAAGGGCGTGCTGGTCTACCGCGGCGCGATCGACAACGCGCCCATCGGCGAGGTCGACGGCGGCGGCGCGTACGTCAACCACCTCGCGGCCGCGCTCGCGGACGTGCGCGCGGGCAAGCCGGTCGCGACCGCGCAGACCGACGCGTACGGCTGCTCGGTCAAGTACGCCAGCTGAGGCGCGCGCGATGCAGCCGTCCGATGCCGCGCTCGCAGCCCGCGCGCACGCCGGCGCCGACGCGCTGGCGCTGGCGCTGCGCGGGCGCACCATCGCGGTGCTGACCGGCGCGGGCATCAGCACCGAGTCGGGCATCCCCGACTACCGCGGCCCCGGCACCACCGCGCGCGCACGCAATCCCATCCGCTTCGCCGAGTACGCCGCGAGCGAGAGCGGCCGCGCGCGCTACTGGGCGCGCGCGATGGTCGGCTGGCCCCGCTTCTGTGCCGCGGAGCCCAACGCCGGCCACCACGCGCTGGCGCAGCTGCAGCGCCGCGGCTGCACCGGCGCACCGATCACGCAGAACGTCGACGCGCTGCACCAGGCCGCCGGCAGCACCGACGTGATCGAGCTGCACGGCACGCTGCATCGCGTGCGCTGCCTCGACTGCGGCGCGCTCGAGTCGCGCCACGACGTGCAGGCGCGCCTGGTCGCGCACAACCCCGCGCTCGAGCACGCGCGCCGCTTCGATCCCGAGGCCCGCGAGGTCCGACCCGACGGCGACGTCGAGCTGCCGGCGCGCCTGCTCGCGGACTTCGTGGTCGCGGCGTGCCTGCGCTGCGGCGGCACGCTCAAGCCCGACGTGGTGTTCTTCGGCGAGTCGGTGCCGGCCGAGGTCGTCGCGGACGCCTACGCGCGGGTCGAGGCCGCCGAGGCGCTGCTGGTGGTCGGCAGCTCGCTGGCGGTGTTCTCGGGCTACCGCTTCGTGCGGCGCGCCCACGAGCTCGGGCGCACCGTCGCGATCGTGAACCTCGGGCCCGGTCGCGGCGACGCCTACGCGAGCGTGCGGGTCGACGCACCGGCGGGCGCGGTGCTCACCGCGCTCGCCGAGCGTCTGTGATCTCGCGGGCACGCGGGCGAGCCCGCGCGCGCATCACAGCGGCTGTCCACCCTTGGTGGTGCAGTCCGCGTCCGACAGCAGGACCCAGCCCTTGCCGCGGCACTCGTTGTTGCCGGCGCAGTCGTGGCCCTTGCTGCCGGGCGCGACGCGCCCGTCGGGCACGTCGCACGAACCCTGGCCCGAGCACTCGTTGACGCCGAAGCACTTGATCTTCGTCGCCTTGCTCGCGTCCGCGGTCTTGGCTGTGTCGCCGCCGCCGTCCGCCGTCGCCGCGGCATCGCTGCCGCCGGGGGTCTGCGTGGGCTTCTCGTGGTGGCAGGCGGCCAGCAACAACGCGGCAGCGGCGAGAGCGAGGGGCGTGGACAGCGGCTTGGACATGACGAGCGGACTCCGTTGGCGGTGGTTCAGGGCGTCGGGTGGCACTTCACACAGTAGGCGCCGGGCTTGTCGAGCTTGTCGCCCATCATCGCGGCCATCTGCGGCACGACCTCGTCGACCATGAACTTGGTCACCTTGGCGTCGTACTCGCTGGCCTCCTTGATCGGATCGGCCGCGCCCAGCGGGTAGAGGTCGTTGGGCATCTTGTAGTCCTTGTCCTTGCCCGACTTGCCGTGGCAGGTCTCGCACTTGAACGTGGCGAAGCCGGTGCCGTCGTAGGCCTGGAACGTCTTCTTCATCTTGGGCAGCACCTCGAGGCCCATGAACTCCATGCGCTGCTTGTGGGTCTTGTCGGCCCACGCCACGCCGGGCGCGCCGGGCTCGGTCGCCGTGCCGCCGCCGGTGTCGGTCGCGCCGCCGCCGGTGTCGGTCGGCGTGCCGCCGCCGGTGTCGGTCGGCGTGCCCGCGGTGTCGCCGGCGGTGTCACCGGCGGGCGGGTTGGTCGGCTGGTTGGACTTCTCGCAGGCCGCGAACGCGAGCCCGACGACAGAGACGATGAGAAAGAGGTTGCGCATGGTGGTGTTCGCGTCCGTGGCCGCCGTGCACTCCCTCGCCGAGGGATATGCCGACGGTGGCCCGGTGTTACGGGAAGCCGCGCTCGCGCGCAAGCGCAAGGCACGGCCGGCACCGGCCGATGGCCCCGGTGCCCGCGGCAGCCGGCCCCGCCGCTGCCGGCCTGGGCTAGCCTGGGGGCCAGCGATGGCGACGCCCGAGCCTCCGGCCGCGCGGCAGCACCTGGGCCACGGCGTGGGCCTGCGGGTGCCGCACTTCGAGCAGGCGCTGGGGCCCGGGCTCGACGTCGATCTGGTCGAGGCCATCAGCGAGAACTTCCTGCCCGGCGGCGGGCGGCCGATGGCGGTGCTGCAGCGGGTGCGCGCGACGATGCCGGTGGTGCTGCACGGCGTCTCGCTGGCGATCGGCTCGGTCGCGCCGCTGCGGCACGACTACCTCGATCGCCTCGCCACGCTCATCGAGCGCATCGAGCCGGCCTGGGTCGGCGATCATCTGTGCTGGGGCGCGCACGGGCACCACCACAGCCACGATCTGCTGCCGTTGCCGTACACCGAGGAGGCGATCGAGCACGTGGTGCAGCGGATCGACGCGGTGCAGACGCGGCTGCGCCGCGCGCTCGTGCTCGAGAACGTGTCGAGCTACGTCGGCTACCGCCACAGCACCATGCCCGAGTGGGAGTTCCTGCGCGAGGTCGTGCTGCGCAGCGGCGCGTCGATCCTGCTCGACGTCAACAACGTGATCGTGAGCGCGGTGAACTTCGGCTTCGAACCGCAGCGCTACGTCGACGCCCTGCCCTCGGACCGCATCGTCCAGCTCCACCTCGCCAACCACGCCGATCGCGGCCACTTCCGCTTCGACTCGCACGAGGGCCCGGTGCCCGAGGCGGTGTGGCAGCTGCACGCGCACGTGGTGCGGCGCCACGGACCGATCACGACCATCGTCGAGTGGGACAACGGCCTGGGCAGCTGGACGCAGCTGCGCGAACAGGCCGATCGCGCGCGCGCCAACGAGGCCGCCGCGCTCGCCCACGGGAGTGCGACGCCGTGACGACGTCGCTGGCACGGCTGCAGGCGCTGTTCTGGCGCGCGATCACCCATCCCAGCGGGATCGCGGCGTTTCTGCGCGACGCCGACGATGCCACCCGCGAGGCCTTCGCCGAGGCCTTCGCGGGCACGCCGCAGTTCGACGCGCGCGCGCGCATGGAGGTCTACGCCGACGCGTACTTCTGGCGACTGCACGACGTGCTGCTCGATCACTTCGGGCTGCTCGCCCAGCTGCTGGGCCGCGACCGCTTCCGCAACCTCGCGACCGACTACGTGCTCGCGTGCCCCTCGACCGACCCCGACATCCGCCGCTTCGGCGCGCGGCTGCCCGGCTTCGTCGCGGGCCACCCCGAGGCCGCGCGCGTGCCCGGGCTGGAGACGCTGGCGGCGATCGAGTGGGCGATGGTGCGGGCGCTCGACGCCGAGCACGCGCACGCGCCGGCGAGCCGCGCACGGCTGGCCCAGGTGCCGCTGCCGCAGTGGCCGGCGCTGCAGCTGCGGCTGGTCGACTCGGCGTCGCTGGTCGACACCACGCTGCCGTTTCTCGCGCTGTGGCAGCAGCACGATCGCGACGCGATCGCGGCCGGGCCGCTGCCGGTGCCGGCGACGCAGCCGCGGCACACGATCGTGATCTGGCGCGAGCGGCTGTCGGTGATGCACCGCGGCTGCGACGACGACGACGAGGCCGCGGCGCTGCGGCAGCTGGGCGAGGGCTGCAGCTTCGAGGCGCTGTGCGAGCGCCACGGCGCGCAGCCGGTGGTGCTGTGGATGCAGCGCTGGCTCGACGACGCGCTGGTGTGCGTGGCCGGCTAGATCGCGCGCCGGCGCAGCAGCACCGCCCCGCGCGTGGTCGAGGCCGCGGGGTCCAGCGGCGGCAACGCGGCGGCCTGCTCACGCGTCAGCAGCGTCGCGTCGACGTCGGGGATGGTCGCGGTCACCAGCGCGAGCACGAACGCGAGCAGCAGCAGCAGCAGCATCGCGGTGGCGATCACGGTCACGACGCCACCTCCAGCGGCCAGCTGCGGCGGTGGGCGCGGGCTTCGCCGCCGATGGTGCGTGCGACCGCGCGTGCGAGCCGGGCGAAGGCACGATCGACGGCGTCGCGGGTGTAGGCGTCGCTCGAGCTGGCGGTGAGGCTGCCGTAGCCTGCGATGCGCGCGGTGATGCGGCAGCGCTTGTCGCTGCCGGCGCGGGGTCCGTGGTCGTGACTGACGACCACGTGGACCGTCGCGATGCGGGGGGCGAAGCGACCCAGGGCGAAGTCGGCCCGGCGGCGCACGTGCTCGACGAGCAGCGGGCTGGGCGGCAGGTCGCGGAGTCGGACGTTGACGAGCATGGACCTGAGCGTGCGCCGGCCCGCGCCTCACGTCCCATCGATCGTGCGGCGTCCACTCATCGATCGTTTCGAGGATCGCCGGGCGCCAGCCGCGACCGTGCCGCGCCACAGATCGCGACCACCGCCGGGTGCCGCAGGCGCCGCTCGAGCGTGATCGCGAAGCACTCCGCGCGCAGCGCTTCGCAGTCGCCGACCCAGTCCAGCGTCCAGGTGCGCGAAAGCTCGGCCTGCGTGACCGCGGGGGCCACCAGCGCGCCGACGTCGGCGCGGGCGAAGGCCTTGAGCAGCGCGCTGTCGTCGAATTCGGCGACCACGTGCGGCCGCAGGCCCCGCGCCTCGCACCACGCGTGGAACCCGGCGCGCAGGGCCGTGTGCTCGCTGGGCAGCACCATGGCGGCGCGGTCGAGCGAGGCCGGGAAGTCGCGCCGCAGTGCGGCCGCCCGCGCGGGTGCGGCGAACACCGCGACCGCGGAATCGCCGAGGCGGTGGTTGAACGCGCGCACGCCCAGGTTCGGGGGCACCGGCGCGTCGGCGAGCACGAGATCGAGGTTGTGCAGCGCGAGCTCGGCCAGCAGCCGATCGAAGCGATCCTGTCGCACCACCAGCTGCAGCTCCGACGCGCAGGCCAACGCGGGTTCGAGCAGCTGGAACGCGAGCAGCTTGGGCAGCACGTCGGCGCAGCCCACCACCAGCCGCTCGCGCACCGCCGCGTCCTGTCCGCTGGCCGCGGCCTGCGTCAGCCGCACGATGTCGTCGCCCAGCGCGAAGATCTCGTCGGCGTGCTCGAACACCCGCTGGCCCAGCGCCGTGAGCCGCAATCGTCGGCCCTCGCGCTCGAACAGGCGCGCGCCCAGGCTCTGCTCGAGCGCACGCAGCTGCCCGCTGACGGTGTGCTGCGCCAGGTGCAGCCGCCGCGCCGCCGCGCCCACGCCCCCGGCCTTCGCGACGGTCCAGAAGTACAGCAGGTGTTGGTAGTTGAGGCGCTCCGCCGCCACGTTGCACGAAAGGTAGCCGCTGGCGCGGCATCGACAAGCGCACGCGCTTGCAGGCGGCTCGCGACTCCGCCACGCTCGGCCGGCCATGGGCCGTCGCGTCGCGCTCGCGCCGTTGCTCGCCGCCGCGTGCGGCGACCCGACGCCGACGCAGCCGGCCCCGCCCGCGTCGTCGCCCGTGCCGGTGGTGCCGCCGCCCGCGGCGCCCGCCGAGCCCGCGCCCGATCCG
>JAIBBS010000225.1 GCA_019694555.1 Nannocystaceae bacterium | reverse complement strand
CGGCTGCGGTGGCGCTGCCGGCTGCGACCGTGCTCGCGCTGCCGGGCGCGGCCGAACGCAACCGTCCCAGCGTGGTGCGCTCGAGCGCGCACGCGGTCGTGCGCGTGCGCGCCGGCGGCAGCACCGAGGTGATCTCGTCGTGCGCCGACGACCGCTGCAGCGTGCGCGACGACGCGGCGCCGGGGCTGGTCGATCTCGTGCTGCTGGATCTGCAGCCGTGGTACCGCGCGGGCGGCAAGGCCGACGACGCTGCCGTCGCGCGCGCGATGTCGCTGGTCGAGTCGGTCGCACGCCAGCCGTCGCACAGCCTGCGGGTGCTGGCGCTGTCGGTTCCGGTCGAAGGCGGCTTCGAGCTGGGCCTGGGCAGCAACCTCGATCCGATCGCGACGTTCCATCTGCTGCCGCCGGCGCTGCAGCAGGCGCTGATCGACGGCGTGTTCGACGGCGTGATCGCGGGCAGCGAGCGCGCGCTGCACCTGCAGCGCGATCTGTCGCCCGCGATCGCGCGCACCGACAAGGTCTACCTGCGACGGCCGCTGTGGCAGCTGGTCTCGGGCAACGCCGCGGATCCCTCGGCCGGTCGGCTCGCGCGGCGGCTGCGGTGGGTCCACGGCGTGGGGCTGCAGCCCGAGTACGCCAGCTTCGCGCCGGGCTTCGCGGTGCTGCACCTGCACGACGGCCCGCCGCGGGCGACGCTGGTCGCGTGGCGTCGCCGGCGTTGGGTCACGGCCACGATCGCACTGCCGCGCGCCGGCGCGGCGCCCGGGCCCCGCGTGCTGCCGGGCATGACGCCGTGTCTGCGCTGCACCGCGGTACCCAGCACCGACAAGCCCTGAGGCGTGGACGAGGCGCGTCGCCCGACGAGGGGAAACGCGCGCCGCGCGTGGCCCATGGCTCGTTGACTTCGGTGGCGACGCGCGCCGACTATCGCGCCGATGAACGCCGCGCGTCTGCTCCTGCTGCTGTGCATCGTGCCCACTTCGCTCGCGTGCCGTCCGGCCGGGACCACCGCGGCCACCACCACGCCCGGCGGCGGTGAGCCCAGCGCGAGCACCTCGGCGGCGATCGACCCGGATCTCGTCGCGATCGCGCGACGGCCCGGCGTCGCGATCAAGGCCAAGCTGCGGGTCGACGCCAGCGGCGCGCTGCAGAAGCAGTCGATCTACCACCGCGACGCGCAGGCGATCCCCGAGTCGGTCCGCAGCAAGACCCTGGCGCGCTGGCCCGACGCCGCGATCGTCCGCTACGAGAGCGAGCGCTACGCCGACCGCGGACGCGTGCACGAGGTCGAGGTGCAGCTGCCCAGCGGCCAGCAGTGCGAGCTCGCGGTCGCGGACGACGGCGGCGAGCTGTACGAGGAGTGCCGCATCGAGGCCAGCGCCCTGCCCGCGCCGGTCGCCGCGCAGGTGACCGCGATGTTCCCCGACGGCACCGTGCACGAGGCCGAGACCAAGAAGGGCCCCGGCCTCGACGAGCTCACGCTCGAGATCGCGGCCGGCGGCCAGGAGTACTACGTCCGCATCGCGCCCGACGGCAAGGTCCTGAGCAAGCTGCTGCGGATCCCGGCGGTGCTCGAGGTGCCGGTCGACTGAACCGCGCGCGCGCACCGGCTCAGCCGCCGGTGCTGCCTCCGCTCGAGCCCCCGTCGCTCGAACCACCGCTGCTCGAGCCACCGCTCGAGCCGGCATCGCCCGAGCTGGTGTCGACGCAGGCGTCGGGATTGAGATCGCAGTCGCCGGTGCACTCCTCGGTCTGACAGTCGAGCACGCCGTCGACCCACGCGCCGGGGAACACGCCGCAGCTCTGCTCGGCGATGCACAGCTGCTGCGCTTCGCCCTGCATGCCCGTGCACTCGTCCGGTACCGGCGTGCAGCCGGCCGCGGGCGTGTCGAAGCTGCAGTACTGGAAGTTGTCCGTGCAGTTGCACACGACGCCGCCGTCGTAGCAGTACTCGTCGGCTCCGCAGGCCGGCCCGCCGTTGCAACCGGCCTCGCCGCCCGAGTCGCTCGAGCCCGCGGTCGTCATCGTGGTCGCGCTCTCGCTGCCACTGCCACTGCCACTGCCACTACCACCGTCGCTGGTGCTGCCACCGCCCGGCTCGGCCGTGCACGCGCCCGCGCCCATCACCACCGCCACCACCACCATCCGCAATCCCAACCACGACATCGAACATCCCATGGCTGCAGCGTGATCCGAGCCGGCCGCTGTCGCAAGCCCGCGCCCCCCTGGCATCGGCGTCACATGTGCCCGCCCGTGCGCGACCCGACCGTGCTCAACCGGTCTCGCGCAGGCGCGCGGCGGCGATGATGCAGTTGCGCCCGGCCTGCTTGGCACCGAGCAGGCACTCGTCGGCCAGCGCGATGAGCTCGGCCGAGCCTGCACCGCCGCCCGCCAGCGACTCGAGGTCGGCGATGCCGATGGTCATCGTGCAGCCGCGCGCGCGCTCGTCGGCCGCGAAGGCCTCGCGCAGGCGATTCGCAATCGTCGTGGCCGTGCGCGCGCCGGCACCCGGCAACGCGATGAGGAACTCGTCGCCGCCCCAGCGGCACACGCGGTCGGTCGGGCGCAGGTGGCCGCGGAAGCACACCGCCGCGTGCTGCAGCACGTCGTCGCCGGCGGGATGACCGAAGGTGTCGTTGACGCGCTTGAAGTGATCGAGATCGACCAGCATCACCGCGAGCTCGCCGCCGCGGTGCAGCGCCTCGAGACACGCGCCGTCGAGCCACTCCTCGATCGCGCGGCGGTTGCCCAGGCCGGTCAGCGCGTCCTTGCGCGCCTCGTTGCGCTCGCGCTCGAGCTGGTCCAGGCGGGCCCAGGCCCGCCGCACCACGCCGACCAGATCGAGCACCTGCTGGCGCACGATCGCGACGTCGTCGCCGATGCCGAGCCCGACCTCGAGCCGCACCGGCGGCGCGTCGGCGGCGGACAGCCGCGTCGTCATCGCCAAGACCGGATGGTCCTCGTCGTCGCCGCCGGCCTCGGCCCACACGCGCGTGGCGTCTTGGACCCGCGCACGCCGCAGCGCGAACGACGAGACCAGCTCCTCGACGCAGACGCGCGCGAGCGACTCGTGGTCGGGTGCGTCGATCACCCGCATCGCGAATCGCAACACGGGCGGGGTGGGCTCACGCTCGGACACGTCGGTGCTCGGTCGGGCCATCGCCCGGGGGCACCGACCGCTGAAGCCCCGAGCCAGGACACCCGCGGGCGATGACGGCCCAGCTGCGGCGCCGCCGCGTGTCGTCGCCGGCCCCTTTTCGGGCCGGGGCTTGCCGCGTGGGGGGCCGACCGAACAAGCCGTCTGTGGCCCGCGAACGCATCGCCGTGCTCGCGTTGCAGCGACTCGGTGACGTCCTCACCGGCGCTCGCGTGACCGATGCGCTCGCGCGCCGGCGCGAGACCGCCACGGTCGAGCTCGTGCACTGGGACGCGACCGCGCAGGCCGCCGCGATGCTGCCTGGCATCGCGCGCCGCCACGCGCTGCCGTTCGGAGGCCTGCGCCGGCGCACGCGCATCCACCCGGTCGCGGCCGTGCGCTCGCTGCATCGTCACGTCGATCGCATCGTCGACGGCGGCGGCTTCGACACCGTGGTCAATCTCTCGTCGACGCGCTTCGCGTGCTGGCTCGCGCCGGCGCTGCTGCGCGCGGGTGGGCGCGTGCTCGGGCCCGCCATCGACGGTCTCGGCCGCTACGTCGCGAGTCACCCCGCGATCGATCACCTCAACGACTGGGGCAGCGATCCCGAGCTCGGCGTGTTCGCCCACCAGGACCTGTACGCGCTGGCTGCGGGCGTGCGGCTGTCGGGCTTCGCCGGCCTGCGCGACGGCGGCGGCCGCCGCGACGGACCCGTGGTCGCGCATCCCTTCGGCTCCGAGCGCAGCAAGGACTGGCGCGACGTCGCGGCGTGGCGCGAGCTGGTCGGCCGCGCCGGCGCGGCACTGGGTCGCGCGGTGGTGGTCGTCGGCGCACCGGCCGAGCGCGAGGCGCTGCAGGCGATCGCGCTCGGCACCTTCGCGACGGTGATGACGTGCCCGCTGCCGGAGTACGCCGAGCTGCTGCGCGACGCCGCGGGCCTGCTCAGCGTCGACACCGTCGCGATCCACGTCGCCGCGGCGGTCGGCTGTCCCACCGTCGTGCTGCGGCAGGGACCCGCGCGCGGCCACGCGTTCGTGCCCGGTGCGACCGCGCTGTGCGTCGACGCGCGCAGCGAGCCGGCCAGCATCGAGGACGTGCTCGCGTTGGCACTGCGGCAATTCTCGCCCTCGCCGGTGCCGCTTTCGGGCTCCGCCGCGCTGCTCGAGCGCGTGCGCGTGCGCGCGGCGTGGCGCGACGATCACGGGTTGCTGGGCCTGTCGACGCCGCAGTGGCTGCGCGCGCTGGCCAGCTGGCACGACGAGGATCGCGACGACGCGCGCTGGCGCGGGCTGTGGCGCAGCCACTGGGCCGGCGAGCCGCTGCGCGCCGACGTGCTCACGCAGCTGGCCCAGGGTCGCAGCGAGGCCGGCCGCCGACGCTGGCGCACGCTGTGCGACGGCAGCGGCCCGCTCGCGATCGCAGCGCGCCGCGTCGCCGCGGTGAGCCCGGACGCTGGCAGGAGCGCGGCATGACCCGACCCCGCACCCCCGTGATCCCCACCAGCCTCGCACCCGTGGTCGTCGCCGAGCTCGGCGACGCGCCGCCGAGCGAACCCTTGCAGGTCTGGGTCGACGAGCCCGGTGCCACCGCGCCCACCGGCGCGATCGCGATCACGCCGGCCGAGGCGCAGGCGTGGCTCGACGGCGCGACCCCGGCGCACGTGCGTGCGCGCCGACTCGACGGCATCGCGGTCGCGTGGCCGACCGACGCCGCCGCAGCCACGCGTCGCGTCGCGCGGAGCCTGCGCGACAAGCTCGCGCCGCGCACCGCCGCGGGTCTGCGCGAGCTCGCGAGCGCATGGTCCCACGCGCCGCTGCTCGACGCGCTGCAGCGCATGCCCGCGACCCACGCGCCCACGCTGGCCGAGCTCGCGCGCGCGCTGCCCAAGGACGACGCCGAATCCCGCCACACCGCACGCCTGTTGTGGGCACTGGAGCACCTATGAGTCGATCGACACCGCCGCCGCCCCTGCCCCCCGTGCCCGGCCTGGGTGCGCTCGTCGCCGAGCTGGCGCAGATCAACTGCGCGCTGTGGCACGAGGAGGACGCCGCGCGCAGCGACGACGATCTCGCGGTCGCCCGCGCCAAGCGCAGCATCGATGCGCTCAACCAGCGGCGCAACGACGCCATCGAGGCCATCGACGATCTCGTGATCGCCTGGGCCGCCCGCGTCGCGGAGTCGCGCCATGGCTGACACGTTGGGATCGCTGGTCGACAAGCTGACCATCTGCGAGCTGCGGCGCTGGCACACCGAGCGCGCGATGCTCAACCCCGCGGCGCCGGTCGAGGTGCGCCACGTCGCGGCGCTGCGACTGCGCGTGATCGACGAGCAGCGCGAGGATCTGTGCCGCGAGCTCGATCAACAGTGGCGGGCCCTGGTCGAGCGCGGCAGCACGCCCAAGGTCTACCGCCAGCTCAAGCTCTACAACGACCCGCGCCTGCGCGCCGCGACGGCGTGTCGGCCGACTAGTACTCGCAAGCCGGATCGGTGAGCGACGCGATCCAATCGCTGACGAGCTTGGCGCCGAACTCGTCGGCGAGCAGGCTCGGCAGCTCCGGCATCTTGATGTCGGGGTCGGTCGTGCTCATGCGAAACGGCACGATGCTGCGCTCGGGATCGCCGGGCCAGATGTCGACCTGACGTCCGCCCGCACCCGCACCCGCGGCCGCGGGCACCTTGCACACGCCGTACTCCGCGGGCCGATCCTCCCAGTAGAGGAACGACAGCCCGCTGGGCCCGCCGCCGCCGCCGGGGCGATGGCAGTGGGCGCAATTGCCGTGCAGGTACGAGCGCGCGCGCTCGGCCAGCGCGCCGTCGCCGGTGGGTGCATGGAAGGCCGGCAGCGACGCGGCCGCAGGCGGCGCCTCGCGGAACAGACCCAGCGACGCGAACAGATCGATCTGGTTGCCCTGCTCCTCGGACTCGGGCGGCGCGGCGGTGTTGAGCTGGTGCGTGGTCGGGCCCAGCACCACGGCGACGTCGTCGCGCGCGTGGCAGTCCTCGCAGGTGTTCTGGTCCGGCACCAGGTACAGCTGCTCGGCGGGCTTGCCGTCCGCGTCGGTGTACGACAGGTGGACGTCGGCGCCGCCCTTGATGCGCTCCGCCTCGTCCTGCGCGTCGTTCCACAGGTAGATGTACGACGCGATGCCCGCGGGCTCGTAGACCAGCAGGCGCGTCTCGACGATGCGCGGCTCGTCGTCGGGATCGGAACGATCGGTGTCGAAGAAGAACGTCTTGATGAAGATCGTGCCCTCGGGGAAGCCCCACTCGTCCTTGTCGGTGAAGTCGATCTTGCCGCCCTCGGGCAGGCGGAAGTAGCGGCCCTTGCCGGCGAAGTCGGCCCACAGCGGCGCGACCACGGTGTAGGGCAGCACGTCGCTGCTCGGCTGCAGATCCGCGAGCGCGCCGCGGAAGAACCGCCAGTCCGACAGCTTGTCGTAGGGCGGGTCGCCGGGATCGTAGGGCGCCGGATCGTCGCCGCAGGCGCACAGCAGCAGCGCGGCCATGGCCGCGGCGCACGAGCGACGGGCGCTGACGCGGCTCATGGCAGCTCGCTCGGCAGCGGGTCGTGGCTGCACGCGACCGTGGTCGGGTCGGTGGAGCTACCCATGTTGTCGCCGCACAGATCCGCGTTCATGAAGCGCGCGCCGTCGTCGCCCAGGCAGTTCGACAGCGAGCCGTCGGTGTTGTCCTTCATCGCGTCGATGCAGCCGTCGAAGATGACGTCGGGGGTCATGGTCATGCCCCCGGTCAGCAGCTGCACCAGCTCGTCGGGCATGGTGCCGTTGTTGGTGAAGGTGTTGTCGTGGACGTAGTTGCCTTCGGAGTAGATGTCGTAGTCGGGATCGTTGGGCGGCTCGAACAGCCCCGACTCGGAGCTGTAGGTGATGAGCGCGATGCCGACGCTGTCGTTGTTGGAGATGGTGTTGCCGTGCAGCTCGTTGCCGTCGGCCGCGAGCACGAGCATGCCCACGCCCGGCGGCACGATGCCGACGACCGTGCCGGGATCGGCGAAGTTCTCGACGTTGTTGTCGTGCACGTCGTTCTCGTAGACGTTCGCGCGCTTGCCGTCCTTGACGTCGAGCCCCGGCAGGTTGAACACCAGGATGCCGGCGGTGTTCGAGTAGGCCTGGTTGCGGCGCACGATCGCGTCGGTCGAGTTCTCGATCTCGATGCCCGCGACGTTGTCGTGCGCGACCGAGTCCTCGACCACGATGTTGCTCGACTGGCCGACGTAGATGCCGGCGTCGCGCGCACCCACGACCTGGCACTTCTGGATCGTCACACCGGTGCTGCCGACGGGGTACAGACCGTAGGCCCCGTTGTCGAGCGAGTGCATCGCCTCCCAGATCACGTCGACCTCGACGAAGGCGATGTTCTGCACCTGGTCGGCACGGATGCCGTCGCCGGGGGTGTTGCGCACCGTCAAGCCGGTGAAGGTGACGTCGTCGCCCTTGATGAGGATGCCGTTGCCGCCGGTCTCCTGGCCGGCGAAGTCGAGCGTGGTCATGTCCACGCCCGCGCCCTTGACCGTCACGCCGTTGCCGGTGAGCGTCAGCTGCCGCGTGACGTGGTACTCGCCCGCGGCGATGCACAGGGTCTTGCCGTCGGTCGCGTCGACGAAGGCCTCGGCCAGCGCGGTCTGATCGTCCTCGCTGGGCTCGACGTAGACGTCGCAGCCCTCGGGCAGATCGCCGCCGGTGCTGTCGGCGGCACCGTCGTCGCCATCGTCGGAGCCGCCGTTGCACGCGAACACCAGCGGCAGGGCGAGCGACAGGATCCGGGCACTGCGATGGGTGGTCTTCGAGCTCTTCACGCGCACTCTCCCCGCGGGCATCGGTCGCATGCAGAGCGACGCCCCCCATCCGCATTACCAGAGCGCCGCGCCCGACGCAAAGCAGCACGCCCCACCCGCGCGGTCCCCGACGGGACGCAGGTGGGGCGTGGAAATCCGGGTCCGGGGCCGGACCCGCCGAGCGTCACTGCGCGTTGAGGATCAGCGTGAACGCAGCACCGTTCGCGCTGCCGGCGGTGCCATCGGCGAGCACGGTGTCGCCCATCATCGCCTGGAAGTCCTCGCCGGTTTGTGCAGCGCCGATCACAACGAAGATGCCGGTGTCGGTGGTCGCATCCGCGCTGATCGTGTCGTCCGCGGCGACGTAGCGCACGACCGCGGCGCTGCCCGCGTCCGCGGGCACGACCGTCGCACCCGCGATCGGCGCGCCGGTGGCATCGCGCACCAGGCCGATCACACCGCCGGCATCGCCCAGCGGCAGCGCCGTTCCGTCGATCTCCGGATCGGCGCCCAGCGCCGTCGACCACGCGGTGAGCTTGCCCGCGGGCACCAGCCACAGATCGTGGATGCCGGTGCCGACCGCGTAGATCGAGCTCATCACCGGCGACGCGAGGCCGGTCGCGGTGAGGTAGCCGTCGGCGCCCTCGACCAGCGCGATGATGGCGATGGCCTGGTTGATCGGCATCTCGGTGGTGACGTCGATGCGGCCATCCGCGCCCGAGGTCGCGCTCGCCAGCGCGGTCGCACCCGAGGGGTTGGTGATGGCGTTGAGCGCACCGGCGACCTTCACGGTCGCGCCCTCGACCGGCATGCGCGTCGAGAAGTCGAACACCGTGCCGGTGACGCGGGTGTTGCAGCCCTGCTCCGTCATGCTCGGGGTCGGCCCGCACACCGCGTCGTCGTTGAGCGGCACGTCGGTGAAGATCGTGCACACGCCCGAGGCGCAGTCGCTGTTGGCGGTGCAGGCGTCGCCGTCCGCCGCGGCTCCGCCGGCGCCGGGGCACATCTCGGTGCCGCCCGAGCTGTCCGCGCTGTCGGTCGCGGTCATGCCGGTGGCGCTGTCGGTCGCGGTGGCCGAATCCGTCGCCGTGGCCGAGTCGGTCGCGGTGGCGCTGGCGCTCGAGGAGCTGTCAGCGGCGCCGGTGTCGGCGTCGTCGCCGGCCGGGCAAGCGGCCAGGGCGAGCATCGTGGCGATCGCCGAAGAGAACACGAGTGCAGGGCGGAAGCTTGGAATCATCATCGTCGTGGCCTCGAAACGCGGCGCAGCCTAGCAGGGCCGTCCAGCCCTGACCACGCCGCGACCCGCTGCGCTCGCGCGCTGGCTCACGACCACGATGTCGCGGTGAACCACCGGCGACGCGAACGATGCGGCCGCCGGGCGCGCGTTCAACCGTCGGTGACGGTGAAGCCCTTGGGCTTCACGAAGGTGAACTCGCCGTCGCCGATGCCGGTGTTGGTCTTCACGTCGCTGAGCACGAAGTGGTTGGTGCTGCCGTCGCCGTTGAGCACGACGAACGCGTCGACGCGACCGGTGGCGTCGTCGACCACCAGCAGCAGCTCCTTGTAGTGCGGGTTCTTGGACTTGGGCTTGAGCCGCACCGCCGTGTGGTCGGCCATGCCGTAGCGCTTGACCAACTTCTCCGGCGCGAGCTTGACCAGGAACTCGTCGAGCAGCTGCTGCCCGCCGAAGAGGAACTTGTCTGCACCCGCGAAATCCGACTCGTCGACGTCCTTGCGCAGCACCTGCTTGGTGTCGCGCTCCACCACCACGACCTTGGTGCCGTCGACCCAGATGTCGGGCGCGTCGTCCTGCTCGTAGTCCCACACCATCTTGCCGGGCTTCTTCACCCGCAGCTTGCCGTTGCTCACGGTCTTGGTGCCGTACACCGGCTGCACGTAGGTCTGCTTGAAGCCGGCGGTGAAATCGGTGGTGCCGTCGTAGAAGCTCTGCACCTTGGCCACGACCTTGCTGGCCGCGCCCTTCTCGGCCGCCGGCTCGTCGCCGTCGAAGTCCTCGATCACGGGCGGCGGCGCGGGCTCGACCGGCTCGCGTGGCGCGCTGCACATCAGGCCGTAGGACAAGAGGCACGTGACGACGTCCATGACTGCTCCAACGCGGAGCCTAGCCCATCCGGCCTGATGCGCGCACGCCCGGCCGCAGCGGGCGTACACTGCCGGCCGCACGATGGCCCGGATCCTGGTCCCACTGCCGGAGCAAGACGTCGATCCCACCGAGGTCGGGGTGCCCTGCCACATGCTCGCGCAGGCCGGCCACACGCTGGTGTTCGCGACCCCGCACGGTCGCGTTGCCAGCGCCGACGAACGCATGCTCACCGGCAAGGGCCTGGGACCGTGGCGGTGGGTGCTGCGGGCCGACGCGCGCGGGCGCGAGGGCTGGGCCGCGACCGCGGCGCTGCCGGGCTTCTCGCGGCCGATCCCCTACGACGCGATCGCCGACACGCCGTTCGACGCGATGCACCTGCCGGGCGGCCACGCGCCGGGCATGCGCGTGTACCTCGAGTCGGAGGCGGTGGCTCGCGCCGTGGTCGCGACCATGGCCGCGGACAAACCGCTGGGCGCGATCTGCCACGGCGTGCTGGTGGCCGCACGCGCGCGCAGCGAGGGACGCTCGGTGCTGCATGGCCGCCGCACCACCGCGCTGACCGAGCGACTCGAGCTGCTGGCGTGGCGCCTGACCCGGCTGTGGCTGGGCGACTACTACCGCACGTATCCCGAGACCGTGCAGTCGGAGGTCACGCGCGCGCTGGCCGATCCGTCGCACTTCGAGCTCGGCCCGCGCTCGACCAAGCGCGACGACCCCGATCACCTCGAGCGCGGCTTCGTGGTCCGCGATGGCCGCTACGTCTCGGCGCGCTGGCCCGGCGATGCGCACGCCTACGGCCGCGCGCTGCTCGAGCTGCTCGCGTGAGCGGCCGGTCTACGCGGCGGTGACGAAGACCTCGCGCGGCGTGGTCCCGCGCGCGGGACCGATGACGCCGCGCTCCTCCATCGCCTCGACGATCTTCGCCGCGCGGTTGTAGCCGATGCCCAGCCGGCGCTGCAGCATGCTGGTCGAGACCTTCTGCGCCTCGGCGACGATCTCGACCGCGCGGTCGTACATCGGGTCGAGGTTCTCGTCGGCATCGGCGAGCTCGCCGTCGTCGTCGCGCTTGCGCACGATGTCCATGTTGTAGACCGGCTTGGCCTGGCGCTTGACGAACTCGACGACCTTGAGGATCTCGTCCTCGGACACGAAGCAGCCGTGCACGCGCTGGGCCTGCATGCCGCGGTCCATGTGCAGCATGTCGCCCATGCCCAGCAGCTGCTTGGCGCCCTTGCCGTCGAGGATGGTGCGGCTGTCGACCTCGCTGGTGACCTGGAACGCGATGCGCGAGGGGAAGTTGTTCTTGATCGTGCCGGTGATGACGTCGACCGAGGGCCGCTGCGTCGCGACGATGAGGTGCAGACCGGCGGCGCGGGCCTTGGCCGCGATGCGGGCCACGCACTGCTCGACCTCCTTGCTCGCGACCATCATGAGATCGGCGAACTCGTCGATGATCACCACGATGTACGGCAGCTTGGCCGGGCGCTCGGGCATCTCGACCTGACCGCCGGTGACGGCGCGCGGGTTGCCCTGCGCGTCGAAGCTGGTGCCCGAGAGCTTGGTGCCGTCGGCACCGTCCTCGCCGTGCTCGGCGGCGTCGCGCTCGACCTCGGCCGCGGCCAGCTCGAGCAGGCGCCGCTCCTTGTCCCACTCCGCCTGCAGCTCGGGCAGCTTGCGGTTGTAGCCGGCGATGTCGCGCACCTGCGCCTCGGACAGCAGCGCGTAGCGGCGCTCCATCTCCTGCACCGCCCAGCGCAGCGCCAGCGCGGCCTTCTCCGGATCGGTGACCACCGGCAGCAGCAGGTGCGGGATGCCCTCGTAGATCGACAGCTCCAACATCTTGGGGTCGATCATCACCATGCGGACGTCCTCGGGGCTGCAGGTGTACAGCAGCGAGCACACCATCGCGTTGACGCCGACCGACTTGCCCGAGCCGGTCGCGCCGGCGACCAGCAGGTGCGGCGCCTTGGCCAGATCGGTGAACGTGACGTTGCCGGTGATGTCCTTGCCCAGCGCCAGCGGCAGCTTGTTGCCCGCGCCGAAGTTCTCGGCCGCGAGGATCTCCTTGATGTAGACGGTCTCGCGCCCCTTGTTGGGCACCTCGAAGCCGACGGTGGACTTGCCGGGGATCGGCGCGAGGATGCGGATGCGCACCGCCTCGAGCGCCATCGCGATGTCGTTCTCGAGGCTCTCGATCTTCGACAGCTTCACGCCAGCCTCGGGCTTGAACTCGTAGCGCGTGATGACCGGGCCAGGATGGATCTTGGTGACCTTGCCCTTGATGCGGAACTCGGCCAGCGCGGCGACCAGACGCTGGGCCTGCTCGAGCACGAAGTCGCGATCGAACTCGGTCTCGACGCGCTCGGCGGCCTCGAACAGGTGCAGCGGCGGCAGCTCGTAGGCGCCGTCGGTCAGGCGGATGACGCCGGGGATCGCACTTTGCTGCGGGCGCGCGGCCGGGGGCACGACCTTGGGCGCGGGCGCCTTCGCGAGCTCTTCGGGGCGCGGCGGCGCGGCCTTCTTGGGCTTGCCGCCGGGCTCGGGCACCGCACCGACGACGATCTCGGGCATGTCGTCGACCTTGCGCGGCTT
>JAIBBS010000224.1 GCA_019694555.1 Nannocystaceae bacterium | reverse complement strand
CCGTGGCCGCGACCAAGCCGGCACCGCCGAGCGTCGCCGCGACCGAGGCCCGCAAGGCCGAACCGCGGGTGCGCGCGGGCGGCCGCCGCCACTGCTACTTCCACGAGGACGAGAAGACCCGGCTGGCCGACTCGCCCGCGCGCAAGGCCATGATCCGCAGCAACCCCGACCAGTGCTACCAGTGTCGGCGGACCAAGGACGCGTGGACCATCGACACGCTCAACCCCAAGGACGACTGCGGCTTCTTCTACCTGTGCCGCAAGGAAGACGACGACACGTGCGCGCAGGCCTCATCCGGCTGATCGCCGCGCTCTTGTGCGTGTGCGCGTGGCTGCACGCGCGACCGTCGGCGGCGCAGGAGCGCCACGGCGTGGTCACGCTCGATCTGCGTCCGACCGCCGGCGGCACGCCGACGCACCTGTGCGTGGTCTCGGAGAGCAAGAGCGAGCGCGCGCGCGATCGCCTGTGGGACCTGCTCGAGGAGCAGCCCGAGAAGGTCGGCGCGGCCGGTGGCGTGCAGACCACCGCGTGGCGCGTGCGGCCCAAGGCCTGGGACGGCGCCGACGACTCGGTCGCGCACCAACAGTGCGCGCAGGACATCGTGGGTGACTGCCGCCCGCGCGTCGAGCTGCCGACCAGTCTGACCCAGGCCAACGACTTCTACGCCGCGTGCACCTTCGACAGCCTCGCCGATGGCGGCGCGATCGACGATCCTCGACCGCTGTTCGTGCTGCTCGAGCACCTCGAGGGCTCGCCGCCGCGCATCGAGTCGATTCGGCTCGCCGGCGGCGTCGCGACCATCGGCGTGGGCGCGGATCTCGATCGCGTGGTCGTGACCGCGCGCAGCCTCGGCGGCGCCTACCTGCCGCACGCCCGCAGCGAGCGCGGCAGCAAGGAGCAGAGCTCCGACGTCGGCCCCGGCAGCACGCGCTCGGTGCTGGTGGTGCTGCCGCTGCGTCCGCGCTGCCAGATCGTGGAGCTGACGCTGCCGCGCACGACCTTGCAGCCCGACGATCGCGGCCGCCTGTCGGTGCGCGCCCACGGCGTCGCGCTCGACGTCGACAAGTGCGTGGGCCCACTGCTGGGCAACGAGGTGCTGCAGCTGCGCCTGCCGCAGGCGCCGCTGGGCGTGGGCAGCATCGACGTCGAGCTGCGGGCGTCGGGCGGACGCCCCGCGGCGCGCTTCGGCGCGCGCTACGACGGCGCCTGGCCCGAGCGCATCCCCTTCGCGCTGCGCTTCGAGCAGGTCAGCTTCCGCTGGCGGCGGCCGTCGTGCATCTACCCCAACGATCGCTGCCCGGCGGCGACGCTGGCCAACGGCATCGAGTGCGTGGGCACGCCGACCAAGACCGGCTGCGACTACCGTTGCCCCGGCACGGTCGACTCCACCTCGATCGATCTCGATCTGCCGGTCGAGGTCACGTTCGAGAAGACCTCGCCGGTGCAGCGCTGGCAGGACACGCTCGCCCACGCGGGCCAGACGCTGTCGTCGTACGTCGACGCGGACAAGATCCACCTCGACGCCAACGTCAGCGACTGGGACACCGACACGCCCGACAACCAGATCTCGCGCGTGGAGATCTTCGGCGAGGACGGCACCGCCAAGCAGTACGGCGTCACCCACGTGCCCAACCTGCAGCTCAAGGTCCCGGGCGCCTCGTGCGAGCCGGTGCGCTACCGCCCGGTCGGCGATCGCAGCTACGACGAGGGCATCGCCAACGTCGCCAACGGCCGCATCGAGTTCGGCCCGCCGTACCGCACCGCGCGGCGCGTGGGCTTCAACGTCACGCTGGCGATCGGCGGCGGTCCGGCGTGGACCTCGTACGCCGGCAACGGCGCCAAGCCGCCGCTGTACTTCAGCGGCCTGGGCATGTTCGCGATCGAGCTGCGCCCGCGCAAACCCAAGCTGTCGCGACTCGCGGTCGAGTTCCGCATGGGTGGGACCCTGGGCCGCTACGCAGTGGTCAAGCGCGGCGACGAGGACACCACCACCAGCACCAGCCGCGACACCGGCTGGGCGCGGCTGCTGTTCGAGCCCGGCCTGGTGTTCGCCGCGCACCAGCGGCTCGCGATCGGCGTGGGCCTGGGTCTGGGCATGTCGCTGCCGTTTCGCCGGCAGGAGGACATCGCCAGCGACCGGCTGCGCTTCATCGCCTCGCCCAACTTCGACTTCCGCTTCCGCGTGCGCCGGTGGCTGCGGCTGGTGCTGCAGTTCCGCGGCGTGGTGCACGAGCAGCCGTTCCAGCTGGGCACGCCGTCGGATCCGTTCAGCCCCAAGCACGACACCGCGGGTTCGTTCATCACGCTCGCGGGCGTGCAGGCGTCGTTCTGAGCGAAGCGACCGGAAGCTGAGGGGTCCCGTGAACGGCTTGGCCGGGCACGGGGAGAGGAAGCGGAGCTTCCTCTCCAGAGACTGAGCGAAGCGACCGGAAGGTGAGGGGTCCCGTGAACGTGTGCTGACCGGGCACGGGGAGGAAGCGGAGCTTCCTCTCCAGAGACAGCCGTGGATGAGACGCCTCGCGTCTCGTCCTTCGCTCGCCGCGGCGTCGCGTCAGGGCAGCGCGCAGTAGGCCGGGAACGACGCCGGCAGGCCGTCGACGAACGGCGACGGCGTGGTGCCCAGCGGCTGCGCGGCGAAGAACTCGAGCACGCTCGGCGCGGCGTCGAGCGGGATGGTGTGGCCGCCGCCGTGATCGCACATCGGCGCGAAGCGACCGGCGTCGCGAAGCACCGCGCCGTAGTTGGCGCTGGCCTGGGCGAAGTCGAGCGGACCGTACATGTCCGAGCTGCCGCCGAAGAAGATGAGCGCGGCGAAGGGATTGTCGGGGCGCTGGTCGGGCACCGAGAAGCCCGCCGGCAGTCCGCCGGAGTAGGTCGCGACGCTCGCGAGGTAGTCCGAGCGCAGGAACGAGAACGCGGTGGTCTGCAGCGCGCCCGCGCTCATGCCCATGCTGTGGATCCGCCGCGGATCGATGCGACCGGCCTCGGCCAGGCACGCGACGATCTCGTCGGCGAGCAGGAAGTCGTCGAGCTTGCTGCTCTGGTTGACGATGAACCACTCGAAGGTGCCCGCGGTGGGATCGGCGTGGGGCGCGACCACGATGCCGCCCTGCGCGCCGAACTCGGCCAGGCTGCTGCCCAGCGCGTACTCGGTCTCGGCCGGCGCGCTGCCGGTCGCGTGCCAGTAGAAGAGCAACGGCGCAGGGTTGCCGGTGTCCTCGCCCAGGTACACCCGCACGCTGCGTGCGGGCATGCCGGCGGGCGCGAACTCGACGTCGCCGTCGACCAGCGCGGGGCAGCGTCCGGTCACCGCCGGCAGCACGGGGTCGATCGCCGGCCCCCCGCTGTCGTCGGCGCCGCTGCTGCTGCCCTCGTCGCTGCCCTGCCCGCTGCCGCCGCTGCTGCTGCCGACGCCGCTGCTGTCGCCGCCGCCGCCCGAGTCGCCGTCGCCACCGCCCTGCGAGCTGCCGCCGTCGCCGCTGGCCTCGCCCGCGGACACGCTCGCCGCGTCGGAGCCCGCGCCGCCGCCCGCGTCGCCGCAGCCGAGGCCGCTGCCGAAGGAGAACAGGATCACGCCGCCCAGTCGTCGCTTCATCGTGGCGGCACCATGCGCCGCGCTCGCGGTGCGGGCGATGACCCCAGCGGACGATCACTTGACCGAATCGGCCACGCCGTGGTGCCGTGGTCTCCGTGGCGGGCGGGCGCAGGGGCAAGGCGCAGCTGCACGGCGAGCGTGCCGCGGGCGTGTCCGCGGGATTCCTGCACGCGCTCGCGGGCGTGCTGCGGCGCATGGGCGAGGATGCGACGGCGTTCCTCGCGGCGCTGGGTCTGACCGCGGATGCTCCCGACGACACCTACGTCGACGGCGCCCGCGTCGACGCCGTGCTCGAGCGCATCGCGGCCCGCCGCGCCGATCGGGTGTTCGGCCTGTCGCTCGCACGCGCGGCCGCACCGCGACCGCTGGGCCTGCTGGGCCACGTGATGTGGCTCAGCGAGACCCTCGGCGAGGCGCTCGAGCGCGCGGTGCAGCTGTCGACCGTGACCTCGCAGCGCATGCTGGTCGAGCTGGAGCGGCGACGGCACGAGGTCGTGGTGCGCCAGCGTGCCGCCGACGGCGTGCACCGCGGTGTGATCCTCACCGAGTTCACCTTCGCGGCGTTCGTGCTGCGCGCGCGCGCGGCCACCGATGGTCGCTTCCAGCTCGGCTGCGCGCAGTTCCGCCACGCCGGCCGCACCAGCGCGAGCCACCACGAGATCTTCGGCGCGCCGGTGCTGTTCGACGCCGGCCGGGATGCGCTGGTGTTCTCGCCGCGCATGCTGACGCTGCCGCTGGCCAACGCCGATCGCCACACCGCCTCGGAGCTGCACTCGCTGGCGCAGGGTCGCATCGCGCAGGTCCGCGGCGACGGCGTGCTCGCGCGGCTCGAGGCGGCGATCCGCCGCCGCGTCGCCGGGCGCGTGACGCTGTCGGAGCTGTGCGAGGAGCTGGGCCACAGCGAGCGCACGCTGCGACGCGAGCTGCAGCGCCGCGGCACCTCGTTCCGCGCGCTGCGGGACCGCGCGCGGCTGCGCTACGTCGAGGCCGCGCTCGCCCGCGGTCGCCCGATGAAGGCCATCGCGGCGGAGCTCGGCTTCGCCGAGCCCAGCGTGCTCAGCCGCGCCTACAAGCGCTGGACCGGCGCGGCCCGCCACGCGCGACGCTGACGCGCAGGCCGGCCGGCCGCGCGCGCAGGCGCTGCGCCACGGGCCCCGGCGCCGCGCCGCATTCGCCTGCCGCGTGCACGCGGCTGCGGTTGCCGGGCCGGTGGCCGTGCATGCAGACTCTCGCCATGGACCTCGACGCACCGATCTCCACGATCATGACCGCGGGCCCCGAGTCGGTGACGCCGCAGACGCCGCTGGTGCGCGTGCAGGACATCCTGTTCCGCAGCCACGTGCACCACGTGCCGGTGACGCGCGATCGCACGCTGGTCGGCATCGTGTCGAGCAACGACCTGCTGATCGCCGTGGGCGGCGACCGCTTCGCCGCCGCGAGCTCGGTCGGCGCGATGCTCGAGCGCCTGACCGTGGCCGAGGCCATGACCACCGAGCTGGTCACGCTCGGACCGCAGGAGCCGATCCGCCGCGCGGTCGAGCTGCTGCGCGTGGGCTCGTTCCACGCGCTGCCGATCGTGCAGGACGACGAGCTGGTCGGCATCGTCACCACCGCCGACCTGCTGGGCTTGATGCTCGCGGGCTGAGCGATGCGGCGCGGCCCTGCGATCCTCGCGTCGATGCTGGCGACCGCGCGCTGCGGCGGCGACGATCCAGCCGACACCGGCGCGGGTTCGACCCACGCCGACACCGGCAGCGCCGCGGATCCCGGCAGCGATGCCACCGGCGCGAGCGGCTCCCTGCGGCGCCACGGCGTCACGCTCGACGCGATCGAGCCGCTGCCGGAGATCGTCGACGCGCTCGCGCACCTGCACCATCGCCCGACCGCGCGCGTGGTGTTCGACGAGTTCGTGCCGGCGTCGGACTACGTCGACGCCGTGGTGCAGATCGCCGCGGTCGCCGACGTGATGGGCGAGCTGCTCGACTCCTACTACGTCGCGCAGTACTCGGTCGACGAGTACCGGGCGCGCGCGCAAGAGTACGTCGCGGCGCTGGACCAGCACGTCGCGATCTGGGAGATCGGCAACGAGATCAACGGCGAGTGGTTGTGCGGCCAGGACGCCGAGTCGTGCACCGCCGCGCAGACGGCTGCGGTCGTGGCCAAGCTCGAGGCCGCGTTCGAGGTCGTCGACGCCGCCGGTGGCACGACCGCGCTGACGCTCTACTACAACCGGGACTGCTGGTCGTCGCCCGACAACGAGATGTTCACCTGGGCCGCGGCCAACGTGCCGCCGCAGGTGCGCGACGGCCTCGACTACGTGCTGGTGAGCTACTACGAAGACGACTGCAACGGCCTGCAGCCCGACTGGCCCGCGGTGTTCGACCAGCTCGCGACGATGTTCCCGCGCGCACGACTGGGCATCGGCGAGTGCGGCACGCTCGATCCCGCGGCCAAGGTCGAGATGATCCGGCGCTACTACGGCATGGAGCTCGACCAGCCCGCGTTCGTGGGCGGGTGGTTCTGGTGGTACTTCGTCGAGGACATGGTGCCGCGGGACTCCGCGTTGTGGGCGGAGCTCGACGCCGCCTGGACCCCGTGAGCCGGGCGCGGACGCTCCACGTCACCGTCCGTTCGCGCCGCGACGGAGCCAGTCGCGGACGTTCTCTCAACCGTCACCGTCGTCGGCCGGCCGCACCGGGCGCAGGTGCTCCTGCAGCTGCCGCGCCCACTGATCGAAGTTGTCCATCGTGCTCTTGACCAGGGCCTCGGACTGCGACAGCTCGACGATGATCTCGTCGAGCCGTGTGCGCGCGCGCTGCAGCCGGCTCTTGACCGTGCCGATCGGCGTCTCGAGCACGCTGGCGATCTCGGCCACGCCGAGCTCTTCCCAGTAGAACAGCTCGAGCGCGACCTGCATCTCGATCGGCAGCCGGCGCAGCGCCTGCAGCAGCAGGTGCTGCTCCTGCCGCACCAGCACCGCGCGCGAGGGCGAGACCAGGCCGAGGTCGGCGACGGAGGTGGTGCCGACCTCGATGGGCTCGCGCGCGCGGTCGCGCTCGCGCAGGTACGAGTACAGCCGCTTGCGCGCGATCATGAAGACGTAGGTGCGGAAGCTGGCGTCGCCGCGGAAACGATCGCGGCCCTGCACCAGGCCCATGAAGGTCTGCTGCACGAGATCCTCGGCGGCCTCGTCGACCTTGTTGCGGAAGAAGCGATAGACCGCGTCGAAGTAGCGCTCGAACAGCTCGCGGCCGGCGGCCTCGTCGCCCTCGCGCCAGGCCTCCAGCAGCTCGAAGTCGCCGCGGGTCTCGCTCATCGCCGCATCCTGCCCGTCAGCGCAGCTCGGCGCGACGGAAGTCGGTCAGCCGCGCGAACGCGTCGAAGCGCGCGCGGATGCGGCTGGCGTCGAGCTCGGCCAGGCCGTCGTAGGAGAAGCCCTGCACGCAGAAGCTCGCCAGGGTCGAGCCGTAGATCATGGCCGTGCGCAGGTCGTCGCCGTGGGGCGAGTCGCAGCGCGCGATCCAACCCATGAAGCCGCCGGCGAACACGTCGCCGGCACCGGTGGGATCGACGACCTCCTCGAGCGGCAGCGCCGGCGCGGAGAACACGTCCTCGCCGTGGAACAGCAGCGCGCCGTACTCGCCGCGCTTGACCACCACGCTCTTGGGCCCGATGCGCTGGATCCCGCGGGCGGCCTTGACCAAGTTGTGCTCCCCGGTCAGCTGCATCGCCTCTTCCTCGTTGATGAGCAGCGCGTCGACGCGGCCCAGCACCTTGAGCAGCGACGGCTTGGCGATGTCGATCCACAGGTTCATCGTGTCGAGCCCGACCAGGCGCGGGCGCGCGACCTGCTCGAGCACCTGCAGCTGCAGATCGGGCTGGATGTTGGCCAAGAACAGGTACTCGCTGTCGCGGTAGCTCGCCGGCAGCTTGGGATCGAAGTTCGCGAACACGTTGAGCTGGGTCTCGAGCGTGTCGCGGGCGTTCATGTTGTCGTGGTAGCGGCCCTTCCAGCGGAAGGTCAGGCCGTCGGGCACGATCTCGAGGCCGTCCATGTCGACGCCGCGCGCGCGCAGATCCGCGATGGTCGCCTGCGGGAAATCGTGGCCGACCACGCCGACCAGGCGCACCGGTGCCAGCTGCGACGCCGCGACCGAGAAGAACGTGGCCGAGCCGCCGACGGCCTCGGGGCGTTCGGCGCGGGGGGTGATGATCCAGTCGATGGCGACGCTACCGACGACGAGCAGGCGGGGGGCGGTGGACATGATCGAAGGGTTCTCGCCGCGGGCCGCGGCGGGGCGTTGGGCTCACAGGTAGTGACCGATGATGAGATCGAGCCGCGCGCGCGCGGCGGGTCCGATGGCGGCGCGATCGGTCATGATCGCGAACTCGCAGGCGTTGGGGTACGGCAGCTCGGCGGTGGTCGCGGGCAGCTTCGCGGCCAGCTCGACGATGGTGCGCTGCGCCAGCTCGACGTTGCGCGCGACGATGGCCATGACCAAATCGACGCTGACCTCGGCCTCGGCCTCGTGCCAGCAGTCGTAGTCGGTCGCGAGCGCGAGCACGGCGTAGCCCAGCTCGGCCTCGCGCGCGAGCTTGGCCTCGGGCAGCGCGGTCATGCCGATGATCGCTCCGCCCCAGCTGCGATACAGGTGCGACTCGGCCTTGGTCGAGAACGCCGGGCCCTCCATGACCACCAGCGTGCCACCGTCGTGCACGGTCGCGCCGGCGCGCACGGCCGCGTCGCGCGCGAGCGCGCGAAACTGCGGCGTGGTCGGCTCGCCGAACTGCACGTGCGCGACCACGCCGTCGCCGAAGAAGCTCTGCACCCGCGTGCGCGTGCGATCGATGAACTGATCCGGGAACACCACGTGCCCCGGCACGATGACCTCGCGCAGCGAGCCCACCGCCGAGACGCTCAGCAGGTGCGTGACGCCCAGCTGCTTGAGGCCGTGGATGTTGGCGCGGTAGTCGATCTCGCTGGGCAGCAGGCGGTGGCCGTGGCCGTGGCGCGGCAGGAACACCACCGGCTGCGCGCTGCCGTCTTGGCGCGGCAGCTCGGCCACGGTGTACGGCGCACTGGGCCGGCCGAAGGGCGTGTCGAGCTCGACGGTGCGACCGTGCGCGAGCGCGTCCATGCGGTACAGCCCCGAGCCACCGACGATGCCGAGCACGACGCGTTCGCGGGCGAGTTTCGAGGCGGGATGGGGCGTGGCCATCGGGGTCGCGCGCAGCATAACGGATCTTCGGCGAGGCCACCGGGGCCGACGCGACGCGACATCACGGGACCAAGAGGACGATCATCACGAGCTCGCCGCCCTGACCGCGCGCGATGCCGACACCGGCGTGCAGCTGTGGCGCACGCCACAGCGCCACCGCCAGCAGCGCGTCGAACTGCGGGCTCGTGACCGCGTGGCTGTCGACGCTGGCGTGGCCGCGGTCGAACACCTGCTGCTCCCATCCCCGCGGCAGCCCGCGTCCGGCCGCGCGCGCGCGGGCCAGCCGCGCGGCGATGGCATCGAGCGCCCGGTCCCACTGCGCGGCCGCGAGCCCGGCGTCCTGTCGCAGCGTCGCGACCCGCTGCTGCAGCGTCGGCACCATGTCCGCGGGCGCAGGCGCGTCGGCGCCGGGCGGACGCAGGAAGTTCTGCGTCAGGTACACCGGCCGCGGTGCGTCCGCGGCCGCGCTCTCGGGGGGACCGAAGACCACGCCGATGCCGACGTGCGTGACGTCGTCGGCCAGCAGGTTGGCGCGGTGGCCCGGTGATCGCAGCAGGCTCTGGTGGATGCCCGAGGGCCCGTAGCCGCGCGCGACGTTCTCGCGCACGACCGCGGCGTCGATGCGCGCGCGCGCCAGTCGTGCCGCGACGTCGCCGGTGGTGGGCGAGACGTGTCCGACGAAGCCGTGCTCGCGCATGTCCCGGCTGTGCGCGCGCGCGACCCGGGCCGCCGGCTCGGACCACTGCAGCTCGGGCAGTCCGCGCGCGCGCCGGGTCTCGTTGACCAACGCGAGGCTCATGGCCTCGAGGTCGTCGGGCGCGACGTCGCGATCGACGTCCTCGAGCTCGGCCACCAGCACGCGCGGCGGTGACACGCCGCAGTACAGCGGGAAGTTGGCCGCGACCTCGATGCCGTGCGGCCCGTCGGCGAGGATCTCGACCTGGTACGCGCCGTCGCCGGCATCGCACGCCAGCGTCGCTGCGAACGCACTGCCCTCGCCGCCGCTCGACGCGAGCGTGCGCGCCTGACCCGAGGGCACCGTGACCTCGACGCTGGGTCGCGCGCGGCCGCCCTGCAGGCTCCCGCGCAGCTCGACGCGGCCACCGCTGCGCACGCGCACCGGCACCGGCTCGAGCTCGACCGCGCGATCGAGCACGGCGACGATCATCCGCGTCGAGCCGCGCTCGGTCCGCGCGACGCCGACCCCGTAGCGCTGCCCCGCCGCGACCGGCCCGACCCCGTCGACGAGATCGACGATCGCAGGCTCGCACGCGCGCGCGGCCGTGCGGTGGCAGCCGACGCTGTCCTGCTCGAGCTCGACGACGACCAGCCGCGGCGCGGGGTCGGCCACGCCGGCCCACGCGAGCAGGCCGTCGGTCAGCGCCGCGGGGATGTTGGTGCGCGCGGGCGCGAGTCGAGCGAGCTCTCGCATCGCCCGCGACAGCCCGGCGTCCTCGCGCAGCCCCAGTCGCTGCAGGCGCGTGCCGATCGCGGCCTCGGTGCCCGAGGGCGTCCACGACGCGGCCGCGCCGTAGTGCGTCGCAGCGGCGCCCTGCGGCTGCAGCTCGAGCCGCGTGCGATGCACGCCGTGGGCCGCGTCGGGCGGCAACGCCCGCGGACCGCCGGCGCGCTCGCACGCCGGCATCGCGACCGCGAGCAGCGACGCCAGCATCGCGCGCCCCAGCCGGCGTCGGCGCGTCACGGCAGCAGCTCCAGCGTCGCGGCGTTCTCGGGCGCATGGAAGTCGCTCACGCGCGTGGGCGACAGCGACAGCGCGACCGGGTTGCCGCGACGCGGTCGGTCGAGGCGGAACACGTTGATGCGCAGCACGTCGCCGGGCTGCGGCGGGCAGCGCGTCGCGGTGTGGGCACAGATCTCCGCGAACGGCACCGCGAGCTCCACCACCACCCGCCGGTCGCGATCGTCGCGGCGATCGACGGTGCCCTCGACCGTCGCGGCGCCGTGCCAGCTGCCGTTCCAGGCCTCGTCGCCCTTGCGGTAGCGCTCGAAGCGGGCATCGAACGCGACCCCGCGCGGGGACAGCTGCAGCTCGAGGTAGCGCTGCCGCGAGGCGTCGCCGAACAGGAACAGCTCGATGGCCTCCTGCTTCCACAGCGGCTCGTCGCGCCGGGTGTACTCGCTCCACACGTCGTCGTCGTCGGCCGTGACCGCGAGGTACAGCGCGTCTTCGTCCCACGCCAGCTGCGCGACCGTGCGCGGCGACGCGGGCTCGCCGTCGAGGCTCTCGACCAACCGCAGCGCCGGCGCGCCGGCCCACGCCGCGTCGTCGAGCACGCCGTCGATCGCGACCGGCACCGCGGTGCGCACGGCCGCGGCCGCGGTCGGCGTGGTCGCGACGCGCAGCAGCGCGGCGGTGCCCAGGCCGTCGCGCGTGCGCGGCCCCGCGATGGCCTCGATGCGACCGTCGCCGTCGAAGCGCTCGAGCGTGACCATGGCCGTGCGCGGGTGCCACGGCTGCGGCAACGCCAGCGTCAGCTCGAGCGCGCCGCTGGCCGCGGGGACCTCGTGCAGCACCACGCGCTCGTCGTCGGGCCGCTGCAGATCGGCGCGCTCGATGCCGCTGCCCTGCACCAGCTCGCGCCCGCCCACGCGCGGCGGCCACAGCCCCACCCGCAGCGTCGCCGCGGGCCCCTGCAGCGCCAGCGACAGCGTCACCGGCTCGCCCGGCACCGCGGGATCGGGCGCGCTCGAACGCACCAGCACGCGCGCGCCGTCGCGGAAGTCGATCGCGGCCAGCACGTCGCCCTCGGCCGCGCCGTCGCTCGCCGACGAACGACCGCAGGCGCCCAGCACCGCGAGCACCGCCCACGCGCGCGCGCGCATCGTCAGAACCGCAGCACCGCCGGGCCCGCGAAGCCACGACCCGGCAGGCGGGCGCGGCGGTCGAGCGCGTCGGGCTTGTCGTCGCGCGCGGCCTTGATCGCGATCGCGGTGATCGCCGCGGCCGAGGCCGCGATCGCTCCCAGCGTCACCCAGAAGTACCACTTCTTCACGATGCGATCGTCGCGCACCGGTGTCGGCGGCGCGGGCTTGGGCTTGGGCGCGTGCGCGAGCGGACGCGACGGCGGTGCCCACTTGCGATCGAGCTCGGCGCGGTGGGTCGAGCTGGCCTCGTCGGCGACCGTGCCGCGCTGCCGCGCCTCGATGCGCGCGCGACTCTCTCGGTTGCGCGCGCGCCCGCTCTGGTCGTCTTGGCCCAGTGCGCCGCGCTCGGCGTCGAGTGCCGCGAGCGCCTCGGACCAGTCGCCCGCGCGCTCGGCCAGCTCGGCCTTGGCGCGGAAGTTGGCCGCGGTCGGCTCCGCGGCCGCGCGCGCGGCCGCGGCCTCGCGCAGGCTCGTGAGGTCGGAGGGATCGATCGCCTCGTCACCGGTCGGTGCCGCGGCGACGGGCTCGACCCGCGCGGCCGCGATCGCGGCGGGCAAGCGCGCGTCGGAGCTCATGGGCACGAGCGCGGCGGCGAACGAGAGCGAGACGGCGAGCGAACGCAGGGCGATGCGGGACACGTCAGTCCTTGAGCGGGGGTGGACGCGGAGGCGAAGGCGTGTCGCCCGACGGTGTCGGCGCGACCGCGGGCGTGGCGGTGGGCTTGGGCTTGGGTCGCGCGCGGCGGAGCGCGGGCGCACGCGCACTGCGGGCGGTGGCGTCGTCGCGCGCCGCGAGCTCGGCCGGCGGCGGCGGCGGGCTCGCGGCGGCGGTGCTCGGCGGCGCGACCGGGGTCGACGCGACCGGCTGCGGCGGCGCGAT
>JAIBBS010000223.1 GCA_019694555.1 Nannocystaceae bacterium | reverse complement strand
GGTGGCCGATTGGTCAAACAGCTGAGGTCCCCGAGACCGGCCTGACACCAGCCCGACACGAGCAGAAGGAAGGGGGGCAAGCCCGTCGCCCTCCGGGCGTCCCCCACCGGCCCCCCAGCGGCCCCCCACCGGCCCCCCACCAAGCCCAACGATCCCCGCGCACCCGGCCGGCACCGCGTGCCGACGACCACCGCGGCCACCCGACAATCGCTGTTCGTCGCCGTGCCGCAGGACCACCTCGAATCCCGCACGCTCCGCCGTCCAGCGTCACCGCAGTCGCACGCGCGCAAGCAGCCGCCCAGCCGTCCCCGCGAGCGCGTCGACGCTCGGCATGCCGGCCCACGCGCGCGTGCCGAACATTGTCGGCAGGCTCGCGCGTGCGCGGGGGTCGATCGCGAGGCCGAAGGCGTCGACGCCGATGCGTTCGGCTTCACGGAGGGCCTGGCGGACGTCGGCGATGCCGAGGCGGCCCTCGTAGCGGTCGGCGTCGGTGGGCTTGCCGTCGGTGAGGACCACCAGCAGCTTTCGTCGCGCGGCGGTTTGCGCGAGCGTGGCGGTGGCGTGGCGGATCGCGGGACCGATGCGCGTGTAGCCCGAGGGCGTGACGGTGGCCAGGCGCGACAGGCCGGTCGCGAGTGGCTCGCGAAAGCCCTTGATGCCGAGGAAGCGGCAGTCGTCGTGGGTGAAGCTGCAGAAGCCGGCGATGCCGAGCTCGGCGACGTGGGGCTGCAGTGCGAGCAGCAATACCACCGCGGCGTCGCGCGCCGTGTCGAGCACGCGGCCCTGCGCGACCCAACCGTCGGTCGACGAGCTGGTGTCGAGCAGCAGCAGCACCGCCATGTCGTGGCCCGACGGGCGACGGTGCAGGTAGAGTCGACCGTCGCCGTCGTGGCCCGCACGCAGCGCGCCGCAGCGATCGACGACCGCGTCGAGATCGATCTCGCTGCCGTCGCGCTGTCGCGGGGTCCAGCGCCGGGCGGTCTCGACCCGCGCCAGCTCCTCGCGCACGCGCGCGAGCGCGTTGCGGTGTTCGTGACGCACGCGCGCTGCCAGCCGTGCGCCGGCGGCTGCGTCGGCCGGCGGGCACACGCGCACGACCCGACAGAAGCGCGCGAGGTAGCGGCGGTGGCCCTCGTCCCACTCGTCGTAGCGCAGACCGGTCGCGGTCTCGTCGACCGGCGCCGCCGCGTCGCCCAGCAACCACAGGTCCGCGCGGTACACCGATGCGACGCGCTCGTTCGAGAGCACCACCTCGGTGAGGTCGAGCTCGTCGAGCGCATCGCCGTGGGCCGCGAGCTCGTCGGCGCCATCGGCCCGCTTGCTGCCGCCGCCGTGCTCCTCCGCGGTGTGCACCTTCTCGAACGAGTGCACCAGCGGGTTCTCGTCGGCGTCGTGCTCGGGCAACACCGTGCGCGTGACCGGCCCCCGCGGTCGCGCCGCGCGCTCGCTGGTGGGCGAGGGCAGCATGTTCGCGCGCGGATCGGAGGCCACCGCCGCCGCCGTCGCCTCCGCCACCGGCGTGCCCCACCACGGCACCGTCGGCAACGCGCCGCCGGGCCAGCGCTGCAGTGCGACCGCGATCGCCTCGGGATCGCGCGACGACCACAGCAGATCGTCGCTCGCCAGCCACGGCGCGGCCTCGGCCCTCGCGCGCCCCAGCGCGTGCTGCAGCAGCGCCTCGGCGACGCCCGCACGATCGTCCTCGTGCGCCCGCGGTCGTGTGGCCAACAGCGCCTCGGCGAGCGCGCGACGCAGCGCGGCCCAGCCCGGCAGCGCGTCGCCCAGCGCGCGGTCGAACGCCAGCGACCACGCGAACCACGCCAAGGGATCGCCGGTACCGCCGCGCCACCGCGGCGCCGCGCTGGCGGCGAAGCCGACCGCGACGCGCACGAGCGCAGCGTTGTCTGCCGCCTCCGGCAGGCTCGCCTCGTACGTCGGCAGCCACAGGCACGACGGCGCGATGCGCAGCGGCCCCTCGTGCACGCGCAGCGCGAGCGGCCCCTGGGCCAGTCCGCGCGCGAGCGGCCCGAGCCACACGAGCGCGGGCTCGATCTCGAAGCGCGCCGCGAGATCACGCGCGCTGGGCCGCCGACGCCACGCCCGCCAGCGTCGCGCCAGGGACTCGAACAGGCGCTCGTCGATCGCCATGGCGCTACAGCGACAGCGCGACCAGCTCGCGCAGCGCGACGGACGTCGGCCCGTCGTCGGTCAACGCGCCGACGATCGCGGCCTCGGCTGCGTGCCGCGGCGACAGGCCGCTGCCGACCAGACGCGCGGCCATCACCAGCAGTCGCGTCGACACCGTCTCACCCAGTGCGAGCTCGTCGAGCGCGCGGATCTTGCCCGCGAGCGCCACCAGCCGCTTGGCGAGCGCCGGCTCGCACGCGCCCTCGGTCGTGACGATCTCGGCCTCGATCGCCGCGGGCGGATACTCGAGCCCGATGGTGACGAAGCGCTGCCGCGTCGAGGGCTTGAGCTCCTTGATGCCGTGGCGATAGCCAGGGTTGAAGCTCGCGACCAGCCGGAACGACGGCGGCGCGACCAGGCGCTCGGCGTGGCGATCGAGCAGCAGCTCGCGTCGGTGATCGGACAGCGGGTGCAGCACGACGATGACGTCCTCGCGCGCCTCGGCGACCTCGTCGAGATACAGCACCGCGCCCTGGCGCACCGCGCGGGTCACCGGCCCGTCCTGCCACACGGTGTCGCCGCCCTGCACGAGCCAGCGGCCCAGCAGATCCGCCGCGCTGGTGTCGTCGTTGCACGCGACCGTCACCAGCGGGCGACCGAGCTCGGCGGCCATGGCCTCGACCAGCCGCGACTTGCCGCAGCCGGTCGGACCCTTGAGCAGCACCGGCAGGCCCGCGGCCGCGGCGGCGCGGAACACCGCGCGCTCGCCCGCGACCTCGCGGTACCACGGCGCCGGCGCATCAGCCGGCGTCGTAGCCATCTTCGCCCTCGCGCGTGCCCGCGACGCGATCGCCGACCGGCAGGCCCGATCGGATGAACACCCACAGCTGCGCGAGGATGCCGGTGGTGAACAACCCCGCGGCCAGGATGAGGCCCCAGAAGTGGATCTCGATCTCCTTCTGCACGGAGATGAAGTCCATGCCCACGCGTCGCTCGAGCACGACCTGGGTGACGCCCGCGACCGCGAACGCCAGCGTCATCGCGATCATGCCGATGTTGCTGGTCCAGAACGCGAACGTCGACGCGGCCGAGGCGTGCAGGTGGCGACCCGTCATCAGCGGCACCGCGTAGGCCATGATCGCCAGCACCAGCATCGCGTAGGCGCCCCAGAACGCCATGTGCCCGTGCATCGCGGTCACCAGCGTGCCGTGGGTGTACATGTTGACCTGCGGCAGCGTGTGCGCGAAGCCGAGGAAGCCCGCGCCCACGAAGGACATCACCGCGCAGCCCACGGTCCAGCTCAGCGCGACCTTGTTGGGATGGCGTCGGCCGCCGCGCTTGGCCATCGAGATGGCGTAGATCGCCATGCCCAGGAACGCCAGCGGTTCGAGCGCGGAGAACAGCCCGCCGACCATGAGCCAGTACCGCGGCGTGCCGATGAAGTAGTAGTGGTGGCCGGTGCCGAGGATGCCCGAGAGGAACGTGAAGCCGACGATCACGTACAGCCACTTCTCGACCACCTCGCGGTCGACGCCGGTGAGCTTGATCAGCAGGTACGACAGGATGCCGCCCATGATCAGCTCCCACACGCCCTCGACCCACAGGTGCACCACCCACCAACGCCAGTACGAGTCGATGGTCTGGTTGTCGGTCGGGATCATGCCCGGCAGGTACAGCAGCGCCGCCATGAGCAGGCCGAAGAACAGCACCATCGACGTGGTGGTCAGGCGGCGGCCCTTCCACACCGTCATGCCGATGTTGGCGATGAACGCCAGCACGTCGACCACGACCAGGAAGTCGAGCGGGCGCGGGATCTCGAGGAACTTGCGGCCCTCCCACCAGTTGACGTGGAAGCCGATGATCGCAGTGACGCCGACCACCACCAGCGCAGCCAGCTGCAGCTTGGCCAGGCCGGGCCAGTACAGCTCGCGATCGCACTCGTCGGGGATGATGAAGTAGGCCGCGCCCATGAAGCCGCACAGCAGCCACATGACCAGCAGGTTGGTGTGGGTCGCGCGCGCGGTGTGGAACGGGATCACGTCGTGCAGCACGTCGTGGCCCGCGTGGGCGAAGCCGAGGATGAAGCCGTAGACCAGCTGTAGCGTGAACAGCAGCATGCAGGTGGCGAAGAACCACCAGGCCACGCGTTGGGATTCGAAGCGCATGGTGTCAGTCCTTCTGTTGGCTCAGGAACGCGACGAGCTCGTCGATCTGTGCGTCGGTCAGGGGGAGTACGGGCATGCGCGAGTCGGCCTTCACCGCGGTCGGGTTCTCGAGCCAGCGCCGCAGGTACGCGGCGTCGAGTCGACTGCCGACGCCGTCGAGCGCGGGGCCGACCCTGCCGCCCTGGCCGTCCATCGCGTGACACGCGATGCACAGGGTGTTGAACAGCTGCGGCCGACCGCCGGTCGCGGCCACGCCATCGCCCACGGCGATGGGCATGAGGTTGGGCGTCGCCGGGAAGCCGTTGAGATCGACGGTGCCGGCCCAGCGGAAGAATGCGATGAGCGCGTCCTGATCCTCGATGGTGAAGTCGTAGCGCTGCATCTTGCGCTCGCCGGGGTACATCGCAGCGGGATCGACCAGCATCGCGCGGATGAAGAACTCGCCGCGGCGCTCGTACACCTTGGTCAGCTCGGGGGCGTAGTACGCACCCTCGCCGAACAGCGTGTGGCAGCCCATGCAGTTGTTCTCGTCCCACAGCTGTTTGCCGCGGGCGACCTCGGGGGTGATCGCCGCGGCGTTGGTGCGGCTGGGCAGCTGGCCGAAGGTGTCGACGGTCAGGGCCACGAAGGCCAACGAGCACGCCGCGGTGCCGACCAGGAAGAACGCGCGTGCCTGGGATTTGCTGAGCATGTCCGCACCTCGCCTCGACGACCCCGCGTCGATCGGCGCCTTGTGCTCCTATGCCCTCTGCGCGCGCAGGGCAATCGTCGTGGCCGCGCGCGACTGATCTGGATCAGCTCGCGGTGGCCTGCTCGGCGACCAACCACTCGCGGTCGCGGATGACGAAGCCGTCGCGTTCGGTGCGCAGCGCACCCTCGCGTTCCCACCGCGTCATCACGCGGATCACGGTTTCGCTTCGGGCACCGACCAGACGCGCGAGCACGGACCGCGACAGCACGACGGGGATCCGCGTCTCGCCGTCGGCAAAGGTGTCGCCGAAGCGATCGACCAGGTGCAGGAACAGCGTCGCCAGGCGCTGCGGCACCTCGCCGGCGGTGAGCACGTCGATCTTGGCCAGCAGCATCTGGCTCGCGGCGACCAGCGATCGGCGCGCGGCCTCGGCCAGCGCGTGGTCGGCTTCGAGCACCGCCTGCAGCTCCGCGGACGGCACGTGGATCAGCTCGAGGTGCTCCGACACCGCGAGCGCGTCGGCGGGATAGCGACCCGGCCCGAGCACGGCGACGAGGCCGGGGCACTCGCGCGGACCGAACAAACCCAGCGTCGATGCGGGCGCGCCGTGCTTGACGATCTGCACCAAGCCGCGGCGGATGATCGTGAGCGCCGTCGCCGGCTCGCCGGCGCGCCACAGCACCTCGCCCTCGCCGTGCTCCGAGCTGCTCGCGCCCCGGGCCAGCCGCGCGATCGACTCGGGCGTGGCGGCGCGCAGCAGCCCGGTGCCGGCGAGCAGGTTCGCAGTGATCGGCATGCGCGGCCCCAGGGTACGGCAGCACGCGCGGCTACGGTGCGATCGCCCGCCGGTTGCGCCGTCGTGGGGCCACGGCGCGCAACGCCGGCCCCGGCTTCGGTGCCGCGATCAGCCCGGCGGCGGCGCGCACAGATCCGAGGGCCGCAACCACCCCAGCGCGTTGACCCACAGCTGGTTGATCTCCGGCATCGTCGACCACTCCGAGTCGTACTCGATCCACTCGTCGCCCCACGCGAAGACCTTGCCGTCGCCGAAGCTGGTCGCGCGCGCGACCGGGGTGCCGGGCAGCTGCGCGACGACGTCGGTCGCACCGACCTGCAGCTCGGTGACCGCGAAGCCGCCGGTGAAGGTGACCGACGTCAGGCCCATCGAGATCGGATGCGGCAGGAAGTCGGTGACGGGGCCGTTGAGCAGCGCACCGCTGTAGGCGAGCTCGAAGCTGGCCAGGATCGCGTTGGGTCGCGTCTGCGCGATCGCAGGATCGGCGGTGTGGCCGGTCATCGCCATGAGGCCGCCGCCGGCGTCGACCCAGTCGGCGAAGGCGGTGACCTCGGCCGCGGCGTAGTCGCGCGTGAGCTGATCGAGGATGATGATGTCGTAGGGCGCCAGCGTGGCGTCGTCGACGAGCGCCGGATCGATGCGCTCGGTGCTGGTGCCCTGCATGCCCAGCCACTCGACGAACATCGACGACGTCAGCGAGCCCGGCGCGCCCAGCAGCGCGATCTCGAGGCAGTCGCAGATGCCGTCGCCGGCGACGTCGATGTCGTCGACGAAGCCGTTGCAGTCGTCGTCGGCGCCGTCGCAGATCGACTCGACCTCGCCCGTGGGCACGCACGCGCCGGCGGTGGTGTCGGCGTCGCCGAGATCGAACGACGGGCCATCGCCGCTGCCCGCGGCCGAGCTGCTGCCGGCGTCGGAGCCGTCGCTGCTGCCGCCGCCGCCGGTGCTCGAGCCGGCGGTGCCGGCGTCGGTGGTGCTCAGCGTGCCCAGCGATCCCACCGAGGTGGCGGTGCCCTCGCCGCGGGCATCGTCGCCGCCGCACGCGAGCACGGTCCACGGAGCGATCACGAGCGCCCAGCGCCTCGACATGGTCCGGCTAGCTTCGCCGCGGCCACGCTCCGCAGCAACCATCGCGCGTGCGATCGAACACGCGCCCGCGTGGGGGCCGATCGGACGCCGGGGCAGCCCGCGGCCGCCCGGTCCCGTGCGGTGCGACGCGAGCCCGGTGGCGAACGACGTTCTTCGCGCGCGGGCCCCCGGCGGCCAGCGCCATGGCCGGCGCGCGCCGGCGTGGCGGGACGCACGTGCGTTGGCGCGAAGGTCCGCGTCCAACCATGCCATCAAGCGCGCATCCCCCCATGAGCACCGTGCGCGAGATCCCGCCCTTCGAGCGACTGCTCGAGCGCTTCGTCCCCAGCGACGTCGCCACGATCGGCGCCGAGACCAACGTGCGGCTGTGCGTCGGGGGGCGCGAGATGCCGGTGGTGATCCGCGGCGTGGGTCAGGACGTGCTGCAGATCGGTCACGATCTCGCGAGCAAGCTCGAGCTCGATCGCCACAGCATGGCGGTGCTGCGCGTGTTGCTGGGCGATGGTCACACGCGCATCGATCTGCCGGTCGAGGTGCTCGAGGCCGGGCGCGCGTCGACCGTGGTGCGCGTGCACCCGTCGCCGTTGGTGCTGCGCCGCCGCGTCGTCCGCGATCACGCGCTGGCCGAGGCCGTGGGCGCGCCGCCTGCGACCGGCCCGGCCGCTGCCCTGGTGGCGTGAGTCCCGGGGCTTGCCCCTGCGGCGACGCGACGCGAAGATCCGGCGCCGCTCGCCGTGCACGCGCATCCCGTCACCCGTCGCGTCTTCGCCGAGGAGCTCGTGCGGCTGCGTCGCGCCGACGAGCAGCAGCGCTGGGTCGCGTCGCAGCGCGCGGGTCGCATCGATCCCAACCCGCACCAGATCGACGCGGTGATCTTCGCGCTGCAGCGGCTACCGCAGGGCGGCTGCATCCTGGCGGACGAGGTCGGCCTGGGCAAGACCATCGAGGCCGGCCTGGTCATCGCGCAGCGCCGCGCCGAGGGCAGCGGTCGCATCCTCTTGATCACGCCCAAGCCGCTGGTGGGTCAGTGGCGCCACGAGCTGTACGCGCTGTTCGGCATCGAGGCCCGCGAGGTCGGTGGGAGCGACGCGCGCTTCGACGATCCCGCGGTCTATCTGGTCGGTCGCGAGTGGGCCGGCGGCGAGGTCGGCTCCGAGTCGCTGCGCGCGGCGGCACGATTCGACCTGGTCGTGATCGACGAGGCCCACGAGATCTTCGCCGGCATCTACAAGCGCTTCGATCGCCACGGCCAGGTCAAGGACGCGTCGAAGCAGGCCACGCTCGCGCACCGGGTCCGCCGCGCGATCGCGGGCTCGCCGGTGCTGCTGCTGACCGCGACGCCGATCCAGAACACGCTCACCGAGCTGTGGGGGCTGGTGCAGTACGTCGAGCCCACCGGCACGCTGCTGGGTGATCTCGGCACCTTCCGCGCGATCTTCTGCGCCGGCGACGATCGCACGCTGCGCGCGGGCCAGGACGACGAGCTGCGCCGACGCATCGGTGCGGTGTGCCAGCGGACGCTGCGGCGCCAGGCGCAGGAGTTCATGAAGCAGCCGTTCGTGCAGCGCCGCGCGAAGCTGTTCGGCTACACCATGACCGCGGCGGAGCGCTCGCTGTACGACGACGTCACCGCGTACCTGCTCGATCCCCGCAGCTGTGCCTTCCGCGGCGGTCACCGCCGCCTGCTCATCATCGGCTTCCACCGCCGCATGGCCTCGTCGCAGCGCGCGCTGGCGGCCAGCCTCGAGAACGTCGCGCTGCGGCTCGAGGGCCAGCTGCGCGGCGTCTTCGGCGACGGCGACACCGTCGAGCTGTTCGCGACCGACCTCGAGCAATCGGAGCTCGAGCCCACCGATGTCGACGAGGGCCCGCCGCCCGAGGCGGTGCGGATCTCGGCCGAGCTCGCGCGCGTGCGCGACTTCATCGCGCGCGCGCACGCGATCGGCATCGACAGCAAGGCGCAGCAGCTGGTCCGCGCCGTGCGGCTGGTGCACGAGCGCTTCGACGCCGGCGACGGCAGCGGCAAGATCGTCATCTTCACCGAGTCGCTCGCGACCCAGGCGTACCTGCGCGAGGTCCTGATCGCGCAGGGCGTCGCGCGCGATGGCGAGATCACGCTGTTCGCCGGCACCAACGACTCGCCGCGCGCCCGCGAGGCGCTCGCGCGGTGGCAGCAGGAGGTCGGCGATCGCCTGCCGCCCCACGGTCGGCCCAGCGCCCAGGTCGCGATGCGCCTGGGGCTGGTGCACGAGTTCCAGACCCGCTCGAAGGTCTTCATCGCCACCGAGGCCGGCGCCAAGGGCCTCAACCTGCAGTTCTGCGACACCGTGGTCAACTACGACCTGCCGTGGAATCCCCAGCGCATCGAGCAGCGCATCGGTCGCTGCCATCGCTACGGCCAGCGCCACGATGTCACCGTGGTCAACCTGCTCGCGACCGACAACGAGGCCGAGACGTTGGTGTTCGACATCCTGTCGCGCAAGCTCGACCTGTTCGGCACCGTGCTCGATGCCTCGGACGTGATCCTGCACGAGCCCGGCGCGCGCGCGCCCGAGACGCTGGCGAGCGTGGTCGGGGCCGAGCTCGAGAGCCACCTGCGCCGCATCTACGAGCACGCGCGCACCATCGACGAGCTCTCGGCCGAGCTGCAGGCGCTGCGCGAGCGCGTGGGCGAGGCGCGCGACAGCTTCGAGGCCACCTACAAGCGCACCGCCGGCCTGATCGAGTCGCGCTTCGACCAGAGCGTGCGCCATGCCTTTCGCACCATCGAGCGCGATCTGGCCGGCGGGCTCGCGAGCTTCGATCGCGCGCTCGAGCAGGTGGTGCTGCGCTGGCTCGCGGCCATCGGCGCGCGCTGGCGCGTGAGCACGGACGGTGCGCGCACGCGCATCGCGATCGAGCCCCACGCCGCGTTGCCCCCCGAGCTGCGCGGCGGCGCCACGCTCGTGGTCGGCGAGCCCGATCCCGACGGCGGTGACGCGCTGCACCTGGGCCATCCCGCGGTGCACGCGGCGCTGGCCGAGGCGCGCGCGGCGACGTCGTCGGGGCACCACCGCGTCGCGCTGCGCGAGCGACCCGAGGCGCTGCCCGGAGCGCTGCAGGGGCGCCTGGTGGTGCTGCGGCTCGAGCAACAGGGCTTCGAGCCGGTGGTCGAGCTGTTGCCGATCGCGGTCGCGGCCCCCGGCGGCGCGGCGCTGACACCCGAGCAGGTGCGCGCGCTGCTGGCGGCGACGCTGCACGACAGCGACCACGCGGTGCCGCCGATCGATCCGCGCGATCTCGACGACGCGCTCGATACCGCGGTGTTCCTCGCGACCGCCGCGATCGAGTCGCACGAGCGCCGCCACTTCGAGGATGTGGTCGCGCGCATCGATCGCTGCATCGAGGATCGCATCGTGGTCGCGCAGCGGCGTCGCAGCGAGCTGCGCGAGCAGTTGGCGCTGGCGCAGCGGCGCCGCGACGCCGCCACCGGCCCCGACGCCCGCGCGCGTGCCGAGCGGGCGCTGGTCGAGCAGGAGCAGGAGCTCGATCGGCTCGAACGATCGATCGCGCGGCTCGCAGCCCGCGACGACGAGGACTGGGTTTCGTGGATGCACCAGGCCCACCAGCGCCGCTACACTGCCGCCCGCGTCGAGCGCATCCTCGAGGTGGAGTTCACGGTGCCATGACCGTGGACGCACGCGACCCGACTGACGAGATGGCGACCAAGATCCTCCATACCGCCGACTGGCACCTGGGCGCGCGCTACCTCGGCTTCGGCGACGGCGGCACGCGGCTGTCGCAGCAGCGGCTGCAGACGGTGCGGCGGATCCTCGGCGTGGCCGAGCGCTACGGCGTGCACGCGCTGGTGGTCGCCGGCGACGTGTTCGACGGGCCCGAGCCCGGCGAGGGCACCTGGCGCGGCCTGGTCGACGCGCTCGCGGAGCAGCGCTGGCACGACCGCATCGTGGTGCTGCTGCCGGGCAACCATGATCCGCTGACGGCGACGTCGATCTGGCGCAACCGTGCGTTCCTGGGCGCGCTGCCGCCGTGGGTGCACGTGGTCGATCGCGACGAGTGGTCGCTGCCGCTGGGCGAGGACGCGGTGCTGCACGCGGTGCCGTGTCGCCGCGCCGCTGGCCAGCTCGATCTGACCGCGAAGCTGCCGGCGCGCGAGCGCGGCGACGAGCGCGTGCGCATCGCGGTGCTGCACGGTCAGACCGCCGGCTTCGCCGGCCACGCACCCAACTTCCACATCGCGCCCGACACCGCGACGCGGCTGGGCTTCGACTACGTCGCGCTCGGGGACACCCACGCGCTGCGCTGCCACGCGCCGCCGAGCGCACCGATGATCTATCCCGGCACGCCCGAGCCCACGCGCTTCGGCGAGACCGAGGCCGGCAACGTCGCGGTGGTGCTGCTGCCGCGGCGCCGCGGCACCGCGCCGATCGTGCAGTTCGAGCCCGTGGGTCACTACCGCTGGGAGCAACGCGAGGTCACCTCGCTGGCGCAGCTGCAGGCGCTGCGCGACGAGGACCTGCGCACCACGGTGCTGCGGCTGTCGGTGCGCATGCGCCTGCCCGCGGCCGAGCACGCGATCGCCGACGGCATCCTGCGCGAGCTCGTCGGCGACGCCGATCGCAGCGCACGCACGGCGATGATCGACATCGATCGCGCGGGCCTGCAGCTCGACACCCGCACGCTGCTGGTCGAGCTCGACGATCTGCCCGAGCAGGTCCGCGAGGCCGCGCGGCGGCTGCAGGCCATCGCCGACGGTCCCGATCGCGAGCACGCGCTGGTGGCCGAGCGCGCGCTGGTGCACCTGTACGGCATGGCCCGCGAGGGCGGGCTCGTGCGCGCGACCGCGGAGCCGACGACGTGAAGCTGCTGCAGCTCGACGTCGAGCACTTCAAGTGCGTGCAGCAGGCGCAGGTGCGCTTCGGGCCCGGGCTCAACGTGATGTACGGGCCCAACGACATCGGCAAGACCTCGCTGGCCGAGGCCCTGCGCGCGGTGTTGTTGCTGCCGTCGACCTCGGCGGAGCGGCGGTTGTTCGAGCCCTTCGGCGGTGGCGAGCCGCCGCACGTGCGGCTGCTGTTCACGTTTCGCGAGCGATTCTGGCGTGTGGACAAGCGCTGGGGCGACGGCGCGCGCGCGAACGCGGTGCTCGAGGTCTCTGGCGACGGCGAGGTCTGGTCCAAGCACGAGAGTCAGCGCGCGGTCGATGCCGAGCTGCGCAAGATGCTGGCGTGGGGCGTGCGCGAGCCCGGGGGCAAGGGCGCGCCCAAGGGCCTGCCGAGCTCGTTCATCACCACCGCGCTGCTGGGTGGCAGCGCCTCGATCGACGAGCTCTTCGCCGCCGACCTGGGCAAGGACAGCGATCCCGCCGGCCGCGAGCGGCTGACCGAGGCGCTGCAATCGTTCGCGGAGGATCCGCTGTTCAAGCGCATGCTCGGGCAGGCGCAGGGCATGGTCGATCGCGCCAAGGACTCGCGCGGCAACTGGCGGCGCGGTCGCGATGCACCGCTGTTCCACCTCGGCGAGCGCATCCGCGAGCTGCAGCAGGAGCTCGCGACGCTGGTGCGCATGGCCGAGCACGCCGAGTCGGTCGAGCAGGCCGCGGCCAGCCACCGCGAGCGTCGTGCGGCGCTGCTGCTCGAGCACGAGCGCCAGCGCGCGGTGCTCGAGCAGCTGCGCATCCGCTGCGAGGCCGGTGCGCACGCGCGCGAGCGGCTCGCGGCGCTCGAGCACGCACGGCAGCAGCTCGAGGCGTGCGAGCAGCTGCACGCGCGCGCCCAGGCGCTGCACGAGCAGGCCGCGACCGAGGCCGAGCACGCCCGCGCGTGCACGTCGCGGCTGCAACAGGCCGAGGCCGAGGTCGCGCGCGCCC
>JAIBBS010000037.1 GCA_019694555.1 Nannocystaceae bacterium | reverse complement strand
TCCGACGGCCCCAGCTTCGCTTCGGCGGCGGCGATCGGCGCCGCCATCTCGCGGATGATCTCCCAGTACATCGCGAACGAGTCGAACGTGAAGACGACCTCGCGCGTCTCGATGGTCGCGCCGCAAAAGCCTGCCTCGTGCAGGACCCCCTCGAGCACCCCGGGTGCCGACAGCCGCAGCGGGCCGGGGCCGCGCGGGTCCGCAGGCGGCCCGAGGAAGCGGCCGACCACGCCGAACATCGTGCGGAAGAACGAGCACCGCGCGGGCTCGTCCCACACCGTGATCGCGTAGCGGCCACCGGGCGCGAGCACGCGACGCAACTCGCGCGCGCCGTCGACCGGGTCGGGGACGTACATCAGGCCGTCCTTGCACGTCACCGCGTCGAACGACGCATCCTCGGCCTGCAGCGACGCGAGGCTCGACTCGCGCACCTGCACGTGGTCGAGCCCGGCCGCCGCGGCCTTGCGCCGCACCGCGTCGAGCATGACGGGCGAGACGTCGGTCGCGATCAGGGTTCCACCGGGGCGCAGGCGCTCCGCGAGCGCGAGCGCGGGCAGCCCGGTGCCGCACGCCGCGTCGAGCACCGTCATGCCGGGCCGCGCCGCGACGGCGTCGCAGATCCACGTCGTGACCGGGACCATGATCTCGGCCTGCCAGTCGTGCCATCGCTCCCATCCGCTCTGCCTGATCACTTCGCCGTCCGTCATGTTCGTCGCCTCCGACAGCAAGCAAGCTAGCGCGCGCGGCCGCGACGGGAAGCCTCGGCGGGCGAAATGGATCATTTCTCGCCGAGAAAGAGTGTCACCATGCGCCCGTGGACACGCTGCAGACGATGAAGATCTTCGTGCGGGTCGCCCAGCGATCCGGCTTCGCCGCCGCGGCCCGTGATCTGCGGATGTCGGCGGCGGCCGTCACCAAGCACGTGGCCGCGCTCGAGGCCCGCATCGGCGCGCGCCTGTTCGACCGCACCACACGGAGCGTGAGCCTCACGGAGGCCGGGCGCGTGTACCTCGAGAGGTGCATGGAGTGCCTGCAGGCGTTCGAGGACGCGGACGCATCCGTGAGCGAGCTGTCCAACGCGCCCAGCGGCCGGCTGCGCGTGACCGCGCCGATCGACCTGCAGCGCCATGTCGCGCGCATCCTCGGGCGCTTCCTCGACGCGCATCCCCGTGTCACCGCGGAGCTGCAGCTGTCGAACCGCCCGGTCGACCTCGTGCACGAGGGCATCGACGTCGCCCTGCGCATCGCGCCGTCGCTCGAGGGGCAGTTCATCGCGCGACCGCTCGCGACCACGCACGTCGTGGTGCTGGCGTCGCCGCTCTACCTCGCGAAGCACGGGCGACCGCGCAAGCCCCAGGATCTACCGGCGCATCGCGCGATCCTGTTCTCGGAGCCGCGCCCGCGTGCGGACTGGGTGTTCGAGCGCGACGGCAAGCAGACCCGGGTCGAGCTCACCGCGACGATGCTCACCAACGGCGGCGATGCGCTGCGCAGCGCGCTGGTCGAAGGTCTCGGCATCGGCTGCTGCCCGAGCTTCGTGCTCGACGGCGAGCTCGAGTCGGGCACGCTCGAGCAGCTCGTGCCGGAGTGGACCATCGTGCCGCCGCTGCGCCTGTTCGCGATCTACCCCCATCGCCGTTTCCTGCCGCCGAAGGTGCGCGCGTTCGTGGACGCGCTGCGCGACGCGTTCGGCGATGGCACGCACGACCCGTGGTCGCCGAGGTCCAGCGCCCGCCCACGCGCTCGACGTGGGACCGCAGCGGTCGGGCGCGCGGGTTGAGGCAGGACGAGCACGCGACGACGCTCGCGAGCCCCGCGTGGCGCGGCCGGCGGGCTTCGGCGCTATCGTGCGTCGCATGGCCGAGGCCCGCCCGCTCACCGAAGCCGAGTTCCTCCGCGTGCAGGGCGGGCAGTATCCCGCGCTGCGCCTGGCCGCCGACCAGTGGGGCGAGCACGGCTACTTCTACGATCCCGTGCGCCGATGCTTCGCGTGGTACGAGATCGATCGCAAGGATCAGGTCGACTCCACCACCGCGATCGGCAGCGCCGCCGAGCTGCTGCGCAGCTGCGACGGCGAGCGCCTCGCGGCGGTCACCGCCTGGCTCGACGCGATGCCGCTGCAGCCATGCCCGCGCTGCGCGGGCTACTTCGGCCAGTGGCGCAGTCACGCGCCGAGCTTCCCCGACGACAGCTTCGAGATCATCGAGTCCGAGTCGTTCGAGGTCGGCACCCACGGCGCGGTCACCGTGATGCAGGGCGTCGCGCGCTGCCGCGGCTGCGGACTGTTCGCGGCCTTCGGCTGCGACTACGGCCCGGGCTACTGGTTGCGACCGCAGCCCGCGAAGGGCTGACGCGCCGGCGTCGCGATCACGCGACCGTGTAGTACGTGCCACGGCCCATGCCGTGGCGCTCGAGCTTGCCGTGCTTGACCAGCTGGCCGATGTGGAAGCGCAGCTTGCGGCGGCCGCCGCCGGCGGTGGCCTGCTCGAGCTGCTGCATGGTCGCCTCGCCGAGCTCGCGCACCAGCGGCAGCAGCACCGCGGCGGCCTCGTCGACGTTCATGCGCTCGTCCAGCGAGATCTTGGTCGGCTTGCCCTTGCCGCCCTTGCCCTTGGGTGCGGGCTTGGCCGGCTCGGGCTTCGCCTTGCTCGCGCGCGCGGGCGCCTTGGTGGGCTTGGCCGGCTTCGCCGGCTTCGCCGCCACCTTGCGGCCACGCGCCTTCGCGGGCGCAGGCGGCTCCTCGTCCGCCGCGTCGTCCTCGTCCTCGTCCTCGTCCTCGTCCTCGTCGGCGTCCGCGTCGTCCTCGTCGTCGACCGCGTCCTCGTCCTCGTCGACCTCGTCCTCGTCGTCCGCGTCGAGCAGCGCAGCGTCGCTGGCACGCGTGCCCTCGTCGTCGGCGATGCCGGGATCGAGCAGCGCATCGGCGAGATCGGAGAGCGACAGCTCGCCGAAATCGATCCAGCCCAGCGCCGCGGCAGCATCGGCGAGCTGACCCACGGTGGAATCGGGGGCCATCTTGCCGCCGAGCAGCTCGAGCACGGCCTTGCGCTGCTCGAGGGCGAGGTGGCGGCGGAAGCTGGCTTCGAAGCCTTGGGGCGCGCGCTGCACGGCGCGAGACCATAGCAGCCCGCAGTGAACGCCGGCAACACGAAGAACCGCGCCCTTGGGCTTGCCGTGGCAGCGTTGCGCGCGGCTCGAACGCGCGCGGGTATCCCTGTCGTCGCGGCGCCGCGCCGCGGCGGACGCCGACGCCGTGCTCGCGCCGACGGCGTTTCATGCCGCCGGCTCGCGAAACCGACCGCGCGAGGCCACCGCTGCCCGAACGACCGGGTAACTGCGACCGCCGTGCTACCGTCGTTGCTCGACGATGCCCGAGTCCGGACAGGCCGGCGCGCCCGAGCCCGGCGCGCGCCCCGAGGAGCAGGTGCGCGCGTGGCCGCGGATCCGCCGCGTGTTCGGCTACGCGCGGCCGTATCGCGCGCGGCTGTACCTCGCGCTGGTGTGCCTGGTCGGCGCGAGCGGCCTGGGCCTGCTGTACCCGGCCTACTTCGGCGATGTCATCGACGCGGCGTTCTCCGACCGCGACCTCACCGATCTCGACCGCTCGAGCGTGCTGCTGGTCGGCGTGTTCGCGGCGCAGGCCGTGTTCGTGTTCTTCCGCCACTACCTCATGAGCTGGGTCGGTGAGCGCGTGGTCGCGGACACGCGCGTGCGGGTCTACCGACACCTGTTGTCGATGCCGCAGGCGTTCTTCCACCGCAAGCGCACCGGCGAGCTGCTGTCGCGGCTCTCGGACGACGTCGCGCGGGTGCAGAACACCGTCGGCACCGACCTGAGCATGGCGCTGCGCAACGGCCTCACGCTGGTCGGTGGCATCGCGATCCTCGCGTTCACCAATCCACTGCTGACCGCGGTCATGCTCGCGACCGTGCCGCCGCTGTCGATCGCGGCGCGCTTCTGGGGCCGCCGCATCCGCGCGCTCGCGCGGCAGACCCAGGACCAGCTGGCCAAGGTCAGCGGCGAGGCCCAAGAGCGCATCGCCGCCATCGACACGGTGCAGGGCTTCACCCGCGAGCCGCACGAGACCGCGCGCTACGACGCGGGTGTCGGCGGCACCTTCGTGTTGTTCGTGAAGCAGGCGCTCGCGCGCAGCTGGTTCTGGGCCGTGTCGAGCTTCGTCGCGTTCTCGGGCATCGCGGCGATCTTCTGGCTCGGCGGGCGCATGGTCATCGCGGGCGAGATCTCGGCCGGCGATCTGACCGAGTTCATGCTCTACACCATGCTCGTCGCAGGCTCGATCAGCGCGATGACCGAGCTGTGGGCCTCGATCCAGTCGACGTTGGGCGCGACCGCGCGGATCTTCGAGATCCTCGACACGCCGCCCGAGATCGCCGACCCGGCCGAGCCCGCGTTGTTGCGGCAGGTCCGCGGCGACCTGCGGCTGCGCGGCGTCCACTTCGCCTACGGCAACCGCGAGTCCGAGGTGCTCAGCGCCATCGACCTGCACGTCGCGCCCGGCGAGGCCGTCGCGCTCGTCGGCGCCAGCGGCTCGGGCAAGACCACGGTCGCGCGCCTGGTCTCGCGCTTCTACGATCCCACCGCCGGCACGGTCGAGCTCGACGGCCACGATCTGCGATCGCTGCGGCTGGCGGACCTGCGCGCGCACATGGCCATCGTGTCGCAGGAGCCGGTGCTGTTCTCGGGCACGATCCGCGACAACATCCGCTACGGCCGGCTCGACGCCACCGACGCGGAGCTCGAGCAGGCTGCGCGCAAGGCCAACGCCGACGCGTTCATCCGCGCGTTCCCCGACGGCTACGACACGCCGGTGGGCGAGCGCGGCGTGCAGCTCTCGGGCGGGCAACGCCAGCGCATCGCCATCGCCCGCGCGGTGCTGCGCGACCCCGAGGTGCTGATCCTCGACGAGGCCACCAGCGCGCTCGATGCCGAGAGCGAGGGCCTGGTGCAGCAGGCGCTCGAGCAGCTGCAGCGCGGCCGCACCACGTTGGTCATCGCGCACCGACTGTCGACCATCCGCAGCTGCAATCGCATCGTCGTGCTCGACGGCGGTCGCGTGGTCGAGAGCGGCAGCCACGACGCGCTGATGGCCCAGGGCGGCGCCTACGCGCGGCTCGTCGCCCGTCAGCTCGCGGGCCTGGGCCCCGGGCCCGCTGCCGCCGGCGAGGCGGCGCGGCTGCGCGCCGTCGAGGCGCCGGTGCAGGGCGAGCGGCCCGACGAGCGCGTGGTCGTCGGCTGACGCGGCGGGGGTGAAGTCGACCGCCGGTTCGTGCTATCTCCGGCGCCATGTCGCAGGCTGCCGAGGACACCGAGAAGCTGCAGAAGATCGTGTCGCTGTGCAAGCGGCGCGGGTTCGTGTTCCAGAGCTCCGAGATCTACGGCGGCCTGCGTAGCGCCTACGACTACGGGCCGATGGGCGCCGAGCTCAAGCGCAACCTCATGGCCGAGTGGTGGCGCGCGATGGTCCACGCGCGCGAAGACATCGTCGGGCTCGATGCGTCGATCATCATGCATCCGCGGGTGTGGAAGGCCAGCGGGCACTTGGCCAACTTCGCCGACCCGCTGGTCGACTGCAAGCTGTGTGGCGAACGCTTCCGCGCCGACAAGGCCCCGCGCGCCGAGGTCGGTGCCGACGCCGTGATCACGCTGGCGGATCGGCCGCGGGCCGAGGCTGCCGCGGAGCGGGCCAAGACCGTGCTCGAGGTGGCGCTGCGGCGCGACGGCAAGACGCTGCTGGGCGCGAAGGTCGGGCCGCAAGGCTACGTGTGTCCCAACTGCGGCTCGCCGTATCTGTCCGACGAGCGCCAGTTCAACCTGATGTTCCGCACCAGCCTCGGGCCGGTCGATCCGATCGGCGACATCGTCGGGGTCGTGCGCGGCGCGGTCGCCGAGGGCGTCGACGAGCACGAGATCCGCGTGCGCGTCGAAGCGGCGCTCGAAGCCAGCGCGGTGTACCTGCGCCCCGAGACCGCGCAGGCGATGTTCGTCAACTTCCTCAACGTGCAGCAGAGCATGGGCCTCAAGCTGCCCTTCGGCATCGCGCAGATGGGCAAGAGCTTCCGCAACGAGGTCAAGGTCGAGAAGTTCATCTTCCGCTCCTGCGAGTTCGAGCAGATGGAGATGGAGTACTTCGTGCCGCCGGGCGAGGGCCCCAAGTGGCTCGAGTACTGGAAGGAGATGCGCCTGCGCTGGTGGACCTCGCTGGGCCTCGACCCCGAGCACCTGCGCCTGCGGGCCCACGGCGCCGACGAGCTCGCGCACTACAGCGACGGCTGCTTCGACGTCGAGTATCTGTTCCCGTGGGGCTGGGACGAGCTCGAGGGCATCGCCAGCCGCACCGACTACGATCTCGGCGCGCACAGCCGCGAGTCGGGCAAGAAGCTGACGTACTTCGATCAGGAGGCGGTCGATCCCGCGACCGGCAAGCCCGGCTGGCACTGCCTGCCGCACGTGATCGAGCCCGCCGCCGGCGCGACGCGGGGCCTGCTCGCGGTGCTGTGCGACGCCTACGCCGAGGAGCCCGCCGACGCCGAGGGCAAGGGCGCGCGCACGGTGCTGCGGCTGCATCCGCGGCTGGCTCCGATCAAGGCCGCGGTGCTGCCGCTGGTGAAGCGCGATGGCATGCCCGAGGTCGCGCGACAGATCGTCGAGCGCTTCCTCGCGGCCGGCATCGCCGCGAAGTACGACGAGCAGCACGCGATCGGTCGCCGCTACGCGCGACACGACGAGATCGGCACGCCCTACGCGCTCACCGTCGACACGCAGACGCTGCAGGACGAGACCGTCACGCTGCGCCACCGCGACGACCGCACGCAGGTGCGCATCCCGGTGTCGGCGGCGCTCGACGTGGTCACGCGGGCACTGGCGACTGCGTAGTCGAGGTTTGCCCGCGACGACGGCCTCGCGTATGCTGCCGCCGGGGAACTCGTCATGAACCAGCCGCGCATGGTTTTCTGCAAGAAGCTCAAGCAGGAGCTGCCGGGGATCGCGTTCCGCCCGTTCACCGACGACTTCGGGCAGCTGCTGTTCGACAACGTCAGCCAGCAGGCGTGGCAGATGTGGCTGCGCGAGTCGCCGCGCTACATCAACACCTACGGCGTCGATCTGCAGAGCGAGAAGGGCCGCGAGTTCCTGCGCGAGCAGATGCGGATCTTCTTCGGTCTCGCCGAGGGCGAGCTCGCGGCCACCGCCTGGCGTCCGCTCGACGACAAGGGCTGAGAACGACGGTCCGCGAATGCTGACGGGCTCGCGTCGCGAAGCGACCGGAAGGTCTCGACCGACAGAGCCTCAGCGCGCGGCCAGCAGCGCGAGGTCCGACTCGCGCATGAGCGGGTGGCCGTAGCTGGCGCTGCAGGCCTTGCCCGCGGATTTGGCGAAGGCCTTGGCGCGATCGGCCCGCGACAGCGCCTCGCGCTCGGTCAGCGCGCAGTCCGGCCGCAGCTCGACGACGCCGGCCGAGACCGTCGGCAGCGGATCGACGCCGGGGCAACGGAGCTCGCGCAGCGCCGCGGCGAAGCCGTGCACGAAGCGGCCCGCGGTCTCGGTGTCGGCGTTGGGCAGCACCACGACGTACTCGTCACCGCCGATGCGGTAGGCGTTGCCACGCATGAACGCCGCGGCCTCGAGTGCGGCCATGAACGGTGCCAACAGATCGCGGTCGATGCGGGTCTCGCCGAAGCGGGTGTTGTAGGCCTTGAAGTCGTCGATGTCGAGGTAGCACAGCGCGACCGAGCGCTCGCGCAGCTCGCAGCGCGCGCGCACGTGCGCGAGCTCGGGCAGCAGCGCGGAGCCGGCCGCGAGGATGCCGAACTTGTCGTCGAACTGCGTCGCGGGCGGCGGCGGTCCCAGCTGCGCGAGCGCTTCGGCGTGGCGAATCGTGAGGTAGTCGGTGAGCCGCGGCAGTCGTGCCGGGCGCGCGTCGACCATCCACTCGAGCTGCATCAACGCATCGAGCACCCGCAGCTCGCGCTCGAGCCAGCCGATGGCCTCGCGGTGGGTCGTACGCTGCCGCGGCTCGTCGATCTCGCGCGCGAGCGCGAGCCGCTGCGACAGCACGATGCGCTTGAGCAGCCGCGCATGGATCTCGTGCACGGCAGTGCTCGGCCACGCCTCGCTGGGCTGTGGCGAGTGCAGCGATGGGCGCGTGACGAGCTGCCGCTGCATCACGTCGAGCTCGTCGAGGATCTCGCGGGCCTCGGCCGGCCGGAAGCCACGCAGCTCCCGCGCCAGCACGGCGACCAGGTCGCGGTCGAACGCCTCGCGGAAGCGATCGACGCAGCGCGCGAGCACGTGGCTCTGGAGGCCGTCGAAGTGAAGCATCGCCGCGAGTCCCTGGAAACCTGATTCGCGACAACAATACCCCGACCTCGTGGCCGCTGCCTTCGCTGTCGATCCTCGCCGCACGCCGGTACGCCTTCCCCTCGGCGGCCTTGCCAGGGCCGACGATGCCGGCGTTGTTGTTTCCACGAATCAGGCTTCCGCGGACTCGCGTGGCGGCCCGGCCGTGCTCACACCAATGCCGGCACCCGCACGCGCCGCGCGACGTCGCGCCGACGCAGCGCCAGCATCAGCGGTGCGACCGAGATACCCACGAGGAAGCCGCCCAGGTGGGCGAACCAGGCCACGCCCTCGGCGCCGGCGCCCTTGCCCCAAAAGCCCATGAGGATGTGGAAGCCGACCCAGACGAACAAGTACGACCACACCGGGATCTTGAGCTGGATCCACAAGATGACCTGGAACAGCCGCTGCCGCGGGAACGCCCACAGGTATGCCGCGAGCACGCCCGCGATCGAACCCGAGGCCCCGACCACGGGGATGCCGGTCTTCTTGGTCAGCAGCACGTGCACCACGCCCGCGATCACGCCGGTGAGCACGAAGAAGATCGCGAAGCGCACGCGGCCGAACAGGTGCTCGATGTTGTCGCCGAAGGTGTAGAGGAAGTAGGCGTTGCCCAGCAGGTGCGCCCAGCTGCCGTGCAGGAACATGTACGTCAGCAGCGTCCAGTAGTCGCCCTCGTGCTTCATGCGGCCGGGCAAGATGCCGTAGTACTCGGTGTCGATCGCACCGGCCTGCTGCGCGAGGAAGATGCCGACGAAGGCGGCGAGCGCGAGGAACACCACCCACGGCGTGGGGCGGGCGGGGTTGTCGACCTCGACCGGCAGATGCGTGAGCACCTGCGCGGCCCAGATCGCGCCGCGCTTGAACCAGCGCTCGGTCTTGGTGCCCTGACCCTCGCTGGTGGAGGCTTGCGCGAGCTTGCGGCGCTCGTGTCCGTCGAGCCACAGGCCGCCGCAGCTCGCGCAGCGATCGAGCGGCGTCGAGATCACCCCGGGCAGGTGGTGCTCGCGCATCGGCCCGTGGCCGTGGACACAGCCGCGCTGGCTCGGCGCGGATTCGTCCTCGAGCACGGTCTCGACCCCCTCGAGCTTGCCCGCGAGCACGTCGAGCTCACCGGGGTCGAACCACGCGCCGAAGCAGATGGGGCACGCGTCGATCTGGACCTCGAGCTCGGACGTAGATGCCGGTGGGCGCTTGCGAAACCATCCGCCGCCATCGACCTGCACCCAGTTGCCGGCCTCGTCGCGCCGCAGCGTGACGACGACCAGCTCGTGCAAGCGGCACGAGGGGCACTGGGCGGAGACGGGTGGATGCGTGTGGGACAAGTCGCCTCGATCTTCGTGCCGGCAGCAGGGGCCGCGGAATATTGTCCCCGAAGCTGCCGTCGCTGTGAAACCGCCGCGGCCCTGGCGGTACGCTACCATTCGGAACCGGCAGCGAGCGAGCCCCCACGATGACCAAGACCAAGTCCTTGCAGTCCCTCGGTGCGATGACCTTGTGCGTGTTCGTCGGCCTGGCCGCGGTGGGCTGCAAGGGCGTGGACAAGTCCCGCGCCTCCAAGCGCACGGTCAAGGCGAGCATCCAGGCGTTCGACCCCAACGCGGACATCGGCTTCGAGTTCGGTGACGGTGGTGGCGGTGGCGAGATGCCCGACGACTACGAGATCCGCAAGGCGATGGACTCGAGCTACGGCGATCTCGATGGCTGCGTCGCCGACTACAAGTCGCGCAAGGGCATCAAGGCCGAGAAGCAGCTCGAGGGCGACCTCGCGATCAGCGTGAAGCTCAACCCCAAGGACTCGCGACCGCTGGGCATCAACGCCTCGATCTCGAGCAACCACGATCGGGACGAGCAGCTCAAGACCTGCCTCAAGCAAGCGGTCGACAAGGCGCCGTTCCCGACCTACGACGGCGCGCCGCGCATCGTCGACTTCTCGATGGAGCTCGATCCCGGCTCCGCGTACGAAGAGGAGTGACGCCGTCGCGGGCGCGCCGGTCGGTGGACCGGCGACCCGTGACCGCCGCGCTCAGCGACCGACGCCCGCGTAGCGGAAGCCCATCTCTTCCAGCTGCGCGCGGTCCCACTGGTTGCGTCCGTCGAGCAGCACCGGCTCCGCCATCAGCTGCTTGAGCCGCGCGAAGTCGGGCGAACGGAACTGCCGCCACTCTGTCACCAGCAAGAGCGCGTGGGCGCCACGGGCGGCCTCGTACATGTCCTCGACCAGCGTGACGCCGTTGCTGTCACCGAGGTCCGACAGGAAGTTCGGGCCCGCCTCGGGATCGTGCAGGCGCAGCTTGGCGCCGTCGGTCAGCAGTGATCGAGCGATGCGCAGCGCCGGCGCCTCGCGGACGTCGTCGGTGTTGGGCTTGAACGCGAGGCCCCACAGCGCAAAGGTCTTGCCGGCGAAGTCGCCGCACAGCTGCCGGGCCTTGCGCACGAGCAAGAGCTTCTGCGCCTCGTTGATGCGCTCGGCGGCGGCGACCAGGCTCAGCGACAGTCCGTGGGCGCGTGCGGTGTCGAGCAGCGCGCGGGTGTCCTTGGGAAAACACGAGCCGCCGTAGCCCACGCCGGGGTAGAGGAACTTGTTGCCGATGCGCGGGTCGGTGCCCATGCCGTTGCGGACCTTCTCGACGTCCGCGCCGACGAGGTCGCACAGGTTGGCGATGTCGTTGATGAACGACACGCGCGTGGCCAGGTACGCGTTGCAGGCGTACTTGGTGACCTCGGCCGATCGCGGGTCCATGTAGACGATGCGATCGCTCTGGCGCAGAAACGGCCGGTACAGGCGCGACAGCAGCTCGCGCGCGTCCTCGTCGTCGGTGCCGATGACGACGCGGTCGGGGTAGAGGAAGTCGTCGACCGCGGTGCCCTCCTTGAGGAACTCGGGGTTCGACGCGACCACGACGCGATGCGGCGTGAGCTCGGAGATGATGCGGCCGACCCGCTCGGCGGTGCCGACCGGGACCGTGCTCTTGTTCACGACCACGACCGGGCCCGGCAGGTGCCTGGCGATGTCGCGCGCGGCCTCGAACAGATACGACAGGTTGGCGGAACCGTCGGGGGCCGAGGGTGTCCCGACCGCCATGAAGATCACCTCGGCGTGGCGCGCGGCCTCGGCGTTCTCGCTGGTGAAACGCAGCCGCCCCGCCTCGACGTTGCGGGCCACGAGCACGTCGAGGCCCGGCTCGAAGATCGGGATCTCCCCCGCCCGCAGACGTGCGATCTTCGACTCGTCGATGTCGGCGCACACCACGTCGTTGCCGTGCTCGGCGAAGCCTGCGGCCGCGACCAGCCCGACGTATCCCGTTCCAATGACACTGACCTTCATGCGTGCGGGCGGAGCATACGACAACCCCGCGAGCACCGCCAAGGTGGCCCGGTGAGCCGTTCACGGCCACCTTTGCGCCCCGAGGCGCCGGGCGAGACGCCGGGCCCGCGCGGCGACGACGACGCGTTCGACTGGATCAGCTCGCCCCTGCGTCGCGTCCGCTTCGGCCGCATCTTCGTGCTCGCGGGCATGTTCGGGCTCGCGATCGCGCTGGTGCTGAGCCTGTGGGTCTCGACGATGCACGTGCGGCACAGCCTCATCGTGCAGGTCGAGAGCACGTGGCAGCCCGGCGAGCGGCTCGGCATCCGCGCGCAGATCGTCGCCGCGCGCAGCGGTCCGATCGTGGGCACGCGCATGCACGCGGCGGTGGAGCAGGGCGGCGTCACCACGCCGCTGGCGGAGCTCGCGATCGTCGCCGACGGCGCGGGCGGCGAGCAGAGCCTGCAGCTGCCGGCGACACTGGCGCCCGGCCCGGCGACGCTCGTGCTCGACGTCACGGCCGAGGGCGTCGACCCGATGCACGAGCGCATCGACGTCGAGGTGGTGGCCGATCGGCCCGCGCGCGCAGCTCGCCCGATCGTCGCCGGCTCGACGCTGCAGTACGGCGACGACAGCGACGCGCAGCTGCCCGACGCGCGCATGGTCGTGCGCCCGGCGGGGCGCCTGCTCGCGGGCTTCGACAACGTCGTGTTCGTGCGCGTCACCGACGGTGCCGGTGCACCGATGAGCGGGACGATCGAGGTCACGCTGCCCGACGGCGAGTTCATGGGCAAGACCGGCGACGCCGAGCGTCCGCCGGTGCTCTTCCGCGGCCCGACCGACGCGCTGGGTCTGGTGCGGCTCGAGGGACCGCTGGGCAGCGAGGTGCTGCGGCTCGAGGTGCGGCGGCTCGATGCCGCCGGCGTGGTGACGCAGCGTCGACGCGTGCGCCTGGTCAGCTTCGCCGGCGGCGTGATGGCCTCGGCGTCGCCCGAGGTCGTCGCGCCCGGCGACGCGATCGAGCTCAAGGTGTGGGGACTGTCGGCGAAGCTGCCGATCTACGTCGACGTGCACGGCGACGATGGTGCGTTCGTGGACGTGATGACGCCGCCGGTGATCGGACGCGAGGCGCCGCGACCGTGGACCACGCCCGCGGACGCGGCCGGCGTGGTGCAGTTCGAGGCGCACAACCAGGTCACCGCGCCGGGCGAGTCGACCGCGTTCGTGCGCGTGCAGGTGACGAAGACCGATCCGCGCGGGCGCGACGCGTTGCTCGAGCTGGTCGCGCTGCAACGCGCCCACGTCGACGGCGCACGGGTCGAGCGCGACTACGACGCGCAGCTCGAGCGCGCGTTCCTCGATCGCATCGGCACCGCGACGCTCGATGCCGAGGGCGTCGCGCGGGCGCGCGGGTTCTTGCTCGGGACGCTGCCGCCGTCGATCTTCGGTCCGCCGGTCGCGGTCGCGACGCGGCCGCGGCTCGAGCAGGAGCTGCAGGTGCTGCAGGGGCGCTGGCGCGTGGCCATGCGCGTGCTGCTGCTCGGCGGCGGCGCGCTGTTCCTGGGCGCGATGACCCTGGGCATGATCCGCAGCCACCGGCGCGCCGCGGCGGCGACGCTCGCGGAGCTGGGCAGCGACGCGGCCGCCGACCCCGAGGGCTACGCCGCGCTGCAGAAGCAGGTCGAGGCCGCGGCACGCGCGGGCATCTGGCGAGGGTTGGGCGTGGTCGCCATCATGATCGGTGGCATCGCGCTGACGATGTTCATCCTCGAGAGCCTGGTGTGGGTGTTTTGAGCCCGGACTTTGCGCGAGCGCGGACGCGCTGATAGACCTCGGACGATGCCGCCGCGCGCGATGATCCTGGCCGCCGGCTTCGGCACGCGCCTGGGCGAGCTCGGTCGCGCCCGGCCCAAGCCGATGCTGCCGGTGTGCGGCGCGCCGCTGGTGCGGTGGGCGGTCCGCTACCTCGCGCACCACGGCATCCGCGAGATCGTCATCAACCTGCACCACCTGGGCGAGCAGATCGAAGACGAGCTCCGCGACGGCTCGCGCGACGGCGTTGCGATCGCGTACTCGCGCGAGCACGGCCAGATCCTCGGCACCGGCGGCGGGCTGCGTCAGGCGCGGCCGTTGCTCGACGACGGCCACGGCACGCCCATCGTCGTGTTCAACGGCAAGGTCCTGGTCGACCTCGATCTGGGCGCGGTGCTGCAGCACCACCGCGACGCGGCGGCCGAGGCGACCATGGTCGTGCGGCCGGATGCCGACGCGCAGCGTTGGGGCAGCCAGCAGCTGGCCGCGGACGGCCGCATCGTGCGGCTGCTCGGGCGCGCGCCGGCGGTCGACGTGCCGCCGCCGGTCACGGCACCGCTGATGTTCACCGGCATCCACGTGATGCAGCCGCAGTTCCTCGACCGCGTGCCGCCGCACGGCGAGCAGTGCATCGTGCGGACTGCGTACACCTCGCTGTTCGACAGCGGCGAGGGTCTGCAGGGCTTTCTCACCGAGCGCTACTGGTGGGAGCACTCGACGGCCGAGCGCTACCTGCAGGGCGTCTGCAATGCCCTCGACGGCGCGGTGCCGCTGCCGTTCGCCCCGGGGTTCGTCCGCGGGGTCTCACCCACGGCGGTGGTCGAGGCCGGCGCCGAGATCGTCGCGCCGGTGTGGATCGGTCCGGGGGTCCGCGTCGGTGCGGGCGCGCGGGTCGGGCCCCACGTGCAGCTCGAGGCCGGCGTCGAGGTCGAGCCCGGCGCGACCGTGCGCCGCGCGGTGGTCTGGGGCGGCCGCGTCGCGGGTGACGTGCACGACGTCGTGCTCGGCGACAGCGCCCCTTGACGGCCGCCGACGCGGCCCCAACTTCCGCGACGAGCCCGGACCGGCCGTCGCCGCGAGAGACCGCGGACGGTCGGGACCCCGGGGCCAACCCCAAACCCGCGCGCGGTGATGCGAGCGCGCTCGTCGGCGGTGCCACGCGAATGTCCGCGTGCACGCGCCCGCCGGGCCGACGACGCCGCGACACCAGGAGACCCGTCATGATCGCCCATCTGCTCCACTACGACCCGTACAAGGAATTCAACGAGCTCAGCCGCCGCGTGTTCGGTGAGCTCGAGCGCCGCGCGCCCACCATGCGCGTGCCCATCGACGTGCGCGAGGACGAGGAGCGCTTCGTGGTCGAGGCCGACGTGCCCGGCCTCGCGCCCGAGGATCTCGAGATCGTCGCTGCGCCGGAACGACTCACCATCAAGGGCACGCGCAAGTCGGCCAACGACAAGCCCACGCTGCGACGCGAGCGCGGCGACTACAGCTTCGAGCGCACGCTGACGCTGCCCCAGGGCATCGATCTCGACGCCATCGAGGCGAAGCTGGAGGCGGGCGTGCTGACGGTGACCTTGCCCAAGCGCGCGAGCCTCAAGCCGCGCAGCATCGTCGTGAAGGGACCGACGGCGGCGGGCGCCTGAGCCCACCGCGATCGCATGGCAGCGCCGGGGCTGGCAGCTATACTGCTGGCCTCGGCGCATGTTCGTGTCGAGGAGGTTGCCGGTGTTCGCCGCACGCGCCCCGCTGACGTCTCGGTTCTGGTCCATCGCTCCGCTGCTGGCCGCGCTCGCGACCGGCTGCGCCCACGCCACCGCGCCCAGCCGCGGTGATCCCAGCGCTGCAGCGAGCGACGTTCGCGTCGCCGCGGACGTGACGCCCGCGACCGCGAGCCTCGAACAGCTCGAGCGCGCGTTCGAACGCGCGGCGCAGAACATCGGCCCCTCGGTGGTCTCGATCACGATGGAGCGCGAGCTCGACAGCGGCGACGTGCCGGCGTTCCTGCGGCCCTTCGGTCCGCCCGACGGCACCGTGCGCGGGCTCGGCAGCGGCGTGATCGTCGACGACAAGGGCTACATCCTCACCAACAACCACGTCGTGGACGGTGCCGAGCGCCTGCGCGTGCGGCTGCACGACGAGCGCGAGTTCACGGCCACGGTCGTGGGCACCGATCCCAAGACCGACCTCGCGGTCATCCGCATCGACGCGCCGCGGCTGGTGCCGGCGGTGGTGTCGTCGTCGGAGCACGTGCGCGTGGGCCAGTGGGTCATGGCCGCCGGCAGCCCGTTCGGCCTGGCCAAGAGCGTCACGGTCGGCATCGTCAGCGCGGTCGGACGCGGTGGCATGGGCATCACCGACTACGGCGACTTCATCCAGACCGACGCGGCGATCAACCAGGGCAACTCCGGCGGCCCGCTCATCGATCTGCAGGGGCGGCTGGTCGGCATCAACACCGCCATCGCGTCCAACAACGGCGGCAGCAACGGCGTCGGCTTCGCCATCCCCATCGACCTGGCCAAGGTCGTCATGGCACAGCTCATCGAGTACGGCTCGGTCGATCGCGGCTGGCTCGGGATCGTCATGGGCAAGCTCGACGAGCACCTGGCCGCCTCCTTCGGCCTGCGCGGTCACGACGGCGTGCTGGTCGACGACGTCGACGGCAAGGGCCCCGCGGCCAAGGCCGGGCTCGTCGCCGGCGACATCATCACCGCGCTCGACGGCAAGTCGGTGCGCGACATGGTCGCGCTGCGCAACGGCGTCGCGCAGCGCAGGCCTGGCACCAAGGTCGAGCTGACGGTGTTCCGCGACGGCAAGACCCGCACGGTCGCGCTGGAGCTGGGCGCGTTGCCGGGCCAGGGCGATGGCGCCAAGCGCCGCAAGCCCGCGCGGGGCAAGGCCAAGGCCCCACCGCCGCCCGAGCTCGGGCTCCAGCTGGTCGATCCCAGCGACGAGGTCCGTGCGCGCTGGCGCCTCGACGTGCGCAAGGGTGCAGTGGTCACCGGCGTGGCGCCCGACTCGCTCGCGTCGGACGAAATCGAGCCGGGCGACGTCATCGTCGAGGTCGGCGATCAGGCGGTGCGATCCGCATCACAGGCGGAGACCTTGCTCGACAAGGCCGACCTCGAGCGCGGGGTTCGGCTCCGGATTCGCCGCGGCGACCTCGGACACTACGTCTTGTTGCATCGCGACCGCTGACGATGCACACAATTGGATCGAGGACGATCCGGGGCGATGACGGAGGTTCGGCGAGACGGGTTCACGATCGTGCTCGCGCACGGTAGCGGCGAGAGCGACGCGGCGGCGGCCGCGGCGGCGGAGCTGCGCTCGCTCGGACACCCGGTGACGACCGTGGCGATCGCGGACGCCGACGCGCCGCTGATGGAGGCGTGCGCCAAGCTCGGCGGCCGCGGCCTGTTCGTGGTCGCGCGGGGTCCGGCGATGACCGGCGACCGCGCGGAGGCCCTGCGCGAGCTGTTGCGCGACCTCGGCGTGCCGATGTCGCGCTCGCTGTCGCTGCCGCTGTCGCCCGGTGGCGCGCGCGAGTTCGCCCAGCGTGTGACCACCTTGGTCCGCCGCATCGCGACGGTGTCCGAGCTGCCTCGCGCGGTGGCGCTGCCGCGTCCGCCCGCGCCACCCGAGCGCGCCGGCGCCAGCAAGGAGCGATCGGTGCCGCCTGCGCCCGCGGAGGCGAGCGGCGGTGCGGCCGGCTACGCGGTGGTGCCCCCTTCGTTCGATGCCGACGCGCCGCCGCAGGGCGCGGGGACGCCCGCGGGTCCGGCGAGCACGCCGATGCCGACCACGCCGCCGATCGCGGCGACCACGACGCTGCTCGACGCCACCGTGCCGGCGCCGATCGGTCGCCGTCGCCTCGCGTTGGTGGCCGCGTCGCTGGCGATGGCGGTCTCTGCGGCGTCGTGGCTGTTGGTCCGCGACGACGACACGCCCGCGCCCGCGCCCGAGCCGACCGGCACGGTGGCCGACGGCGCACCCGCGACGGTGCAGCACGCCGCGCTGACGCCTGCGACCGCGCCGCCGCTCACGCCACCGACCGCACCGATCGCGGCCTCGCCGGTGGTGGTGCCCAGTGGCGTGATCGCGGCCGCGACGACGACGCTGCCCGACGCCGAGGACGCGCCCACCATCGTCGCGGCGCTGCGCAAGCGCGAGATCCGGGCGCTCGACGTGTTCGTGGTCGCGCCCGAGTCGCGCAAGCCCGACGACTTCCGCGGCGCCGCGGCCTACTGCGACAAGCTCGAGGTCGCGGGCATCTCGGGGTGGCGACTGCCGGAGATCGGCGAGCTGATCTCGATGTCGCGCGCCAAGATGCTCCGCAAGGGCTCGTACTGGTCGGTGACCAAGGGCGACACCTTCGGCGATCTGCGGCTGGTGCTGGTGGTCAAGCGCGAGCGCATCAGCCCGGTCCCGGCGGGTTGGGACGCCGGTCGCATCCTGTGCGTTCGCGAACGCTCGTGATGCCGCGCGGCGGCGTGGCTGCGGGCAGCTGATATCCTCGATCGCGCGTGTCCGACAGCCCCACGTCGATGGCGGCCGAGCCCGTCACCGACGCCGGCGCCGCGGCCGAGGGCCACGACGACGACGACGGCGGTGGCTCGGGCCTGCGCCCCGGCGACGAGGTCGGGCGCTACGTGCTGCTGCGCCCGCTCGCCAGCGGCGGCATGGGCATGGTCTACCTCGCCTTCGATCCCGAGCTCGATCGCAACGTCGCGCTCAAGCTGCTGTTGCCGCGCGCGCGCGACCGCGATCGCGATCGCGACGCGCTGATCGGCGAGGCGCGCTCGCTGGCCCAGCTGTCGCACCGCAACGTCGTCGGCGTCTACGACGTGGGCGTGTTCGGGCAGCAGGTCTACGTCGCGCTGGAGTACGTCGCGGGCCAGAGCTTCGAGCAGTGGCAGCGCGCGCGCGCACGCGACTGGGTCGAGATCCTCGACGTGCTGCTGGCGGCGGCCGAGGGGCTGGCGGCGGCCCACGCGGCCGGCATCATCCACCTCGACGTCAAGCCGTCGAACATCCTCGTCGGCGAGGACGGGGTCGTGCGCGTGCTCGACTTCGGGCTCGCGCGCCGCTTCGCCGGCGAGGCCTCGGAGTCGGGCAGCGCCGCCGCGAGCAGCACCGAGCTCACGGTCGGTGCCGCGGTCGGCACGGTCGGCTACATCGCGCCCGAGCTGCTGCTCGGTCACGCCCCGGATCGCCGCAGCGATCAGTTCGGCTTCTGCGTGACCGCGTGGGAGGCGTTGTGCGGCGCGCGACCCTTCGCCGGCCGCACGCGTCGCGAGTACGAGGCCGCAGTGCTGCAGCGCAAGTTCGCCGCGCCGGTGTCGCGGCCACCCAAGCGCATCGTGCGGGTGCTGGAGCGCGGCCTGCAGCTCGCGCCCGGCGACCGCTTCGAGGACATGCACCGGCTCGTCGACGCGTTGCGACGCGCGCGGCAGGGATGGTTGCGGCGCCCGGCCGGGCTCGCGACCGTCGCGGTCTCGCTCGCCGCGCTGGGCGTGGGTGCACGGCTGGCCCGCGCGCCGCGGCAGTCGTGCGACGACGGAGCCGCGACCGCGGCGCAGTTCTGGCACGAAGGCCGACGCAGCGCCGCGGCCGAGGCCTTCGCTGCGAGTGAGCTGCCGTTCGCGGCCGCCGCGTGGTCGAGCAGCGCGGTGCTGTTGGACGGCCACGCCCATGCCTGGGCGCAGGCCCACGACGAGCTGTGCCTGCAGACCTTCGTCGCGCGGGTGCGGCCCGAGCCCTCGTACCAGCGCGCGAGCGCGTGCCTGCAAGAGCGCCGCGACGAGTTCGACGCGACGGTGGCGTTGTTCGAGCACGCCGACGCCGAGCTGGTCGAGCACGCGCGCGAGGCCGCCGCGGCGCTGGCCCCACCGGCGCGCTGCATCGACGAGGCGCCGGCGCCCACCAGCGCCGCCGACGAGGAGGCGCGCGAGCAGGCCAGCGCGCTCGCGGCCCGGTTGGCGCAGGCGCGGGCGTGGCAGCACGCCGAGCGTTTCGAGGCCGCGGCCGACGCCGCGCGGCGCATCGCCGCCGACGCCGACGCGTTGCAGCAGCCGCTGCAGGCCGCGCGCGCGCGCCTGGTCGAAGGCCAGTCGCGCGTGAGCATGGGTGCGCTGGTGCCCGCGATCGATGCGCTGCAGCGATCGCTGCGCGACGCCGACGTCGCGGGCGCCGACGGCGAGCGGCTCGAGGCGCTGATCGATCTGGTCTACGCCGAGGGGCACCTGGGCGGGGAGGTCCGCCGCGCGCACTGGTACGCGTCGATCGCCGGCGAGATCGCGCAGCGTGTCGACGCCGACGTGCAGCGGCGGCTGGAGCTGCTGCTGGGCATCGCGGTGGTCTACGGCGACGAGGGCCGCCACGAGGACGCGCTGGCAGCGTTCCGGCGCGCGCTGGCGCTGCGGGCCGAGTTCGCGCTGCCGCTCGACGAGCAGCTGTCGGTGCTGTGCAACAACCTCGGCAGCGTGCACATGGTCCGTGGCGAGCTCGGTGTCGCCGCGGCATGGTTCGCCCAGGCCTTCCTCATCCGAATGGCGCTGTCGGGCCCCGATCACCCCGCCATCGCCGACCCGCTCATCAACCAAGGTGCGGTGCTGGGCCTGTTGGGCGAGTCCGATGCCGCGATCGCCCACCATCGCCGCGCGCTCGCGGTGCTCGAGCGCGCCCGCGGTCCGCAGGACCCGAGCCTTCGCGTGGTGCTCAACAACCTCGCGGTGGCGCTGCGCGACGCGGGCCTGCGCGACGAAGCCCTGGTCGCGGCCGAGCGCGCCCACGCGCTGTGGTTGCAGCTCGACGCCGACAACCCCGCGGTCGGGGTCACGTTGTGCAACATCGCCGAGCTGCACCTCGATGCCGGGCAGGCGCGCAAGGCCCTGGCCGAGTACGAGCGCGCGCTGGCGCTGCTGCGACGCGGGCTGCCCGAGGGGCACGCGTACGTCGGTGCGGCGTGGACCGGCGTCGGCCGCAGCCGCGCGGCGCTGGGTGAGGTCGACGGCGCGATCGCGGCGCTGCGTCACTCGCTGGACGTGCTCGATCGCGCCGAGGTCGGGCTCGAGCTGCGCGCCGAGCCCCGCTTCGCGCTGGCGAAGGCGCTGCGCACCCGCGGTGGCGAGCCCGGCCTCGCACGTGCGCTGGCGCTGCAGGCCCGCCGCGAGTACGCGCAGCTGGGTCGCCGCGGCGCTGCACCGATCACGGCGATCGATCGCTGGCTACGCGACGCGCCGTGACACCAGGGCTCGCGCGACGGCGAGGACGCTCCGCGTCCGCGCGCCGTGCCCGGGCACGCCGGTCACGGGACGGGCTCCGGTCGCTCCGCGACGAGAGCCTGCCAGCATCCGCGGACAGCGTCTCTCTCAGGCGCGGCGGGCGATCGGCGCGGCCTCGACCGTGCCGCCCGAGATCACCGTCACGTCGTGCGCGTCGGGGTGGGCCTCGCGCTCGTCGAACAGCGGCTCGGTGTCGGGCGCGAAGCCGGCCGGGCTCGCGATCTTGGCGCCGATGACCCACTCCCAGATGGTCGCGAGCGGCACGTGATCGACGACCGTGCGCAGGCCGACGACGTCGAAGATCGTGGTCTCGGCGAACGGCGTGCGGTCGCGGCCATCGAGCAGCGCGCGTTCGATGACGTTCGCGACCTCGTCGCGCGGCAGGTACTCGACCAACGTCGGCACCGAGATGGCGCGCACGATCTCGCGGTGGCTGACCAGGCCCTCGGCCAGCGCCGCCTCGAGCACGTAGGCCGTGTGCGCGCGGATGGCCTGCAGTCGCTCGGTCGAGGTCGCGGTGTGCAGCCAGAACCGTGGCTCGACCACGAAGGCCCAGACGAACTGGTTGTCGAGGAAGCGGATGCGATCGTCGGGCTCGAACGTGCGCATCACCGTCGCGGCGTCGGTCTCGCCCTCCTCGAGCGCGATGCGGAGGTCCTCGCCCGAGCTCTCCGGGCTCTTCTTGAGCGCGATGCGAGGGCGCGTGCCGACGGTGGTCTCGAGGATGCGTGCGCGCAGCGTCGGCTCGTCGCCCAGCGCGAGCATGATCGTGACCGGCGAGAAGTGCCGCAGGAACTCGTCGGGCGTCCGCAGTCCGCTGTGCAGGCCGTGTTCGACCACGGCGGCGAGGAATCGTTGCCGTGGTTGCGGGAGCTTCGAACGGAACTCGAACGCCATGGCCGCGCGCCGACGAAGCGCCACCTTGCACGATAACGGATCTGCGAGGTCGTCGCGGTGCGCCGCGCGCCGCCCGGGGACCCGCGGGCCCGACGGGGCGGTGTGCCGGGTCGGCCCGCGGCCGGGCAGGGCGTGTCCCGTTGGATTTGACAGTTTTGCGGCGACCGGAACACACTCCCCGCGTGCGAGCGGGTCGAACGCGAACGGGTGTGGGCACCGGCCGAATGCGGCGTCCGGCGCTCGCGTGGGCCATGGTCGCGTCGCTCGCCGGCGGTTGCGGTCGCAGCGAGTTCGGGGTCTTCGCCGACGCGAGCACCGGCGAGTCGAGCAGCTCCACCGGCGACACCGATCCCGGCACGAGCACGACGCTCACGACCACGACCTCGACGACCGATCCGGCCACGACCGACGTGGTCGACAGCTCCGGTGAGACCACCTTCGCGTCGAGCAGCAGCGAAACTTCGAGCTCCTCGGAGGGCTCGAGCTCGACCACGACCACGCCAGGCTGCGGCATGGGCCCGTTCATGGGCGATGCGATCGTACGCAACGCCGACGACGCCGCCGCGCTCGAGGGCTACGACAGCATCACCGGCACGCTCTACGTGCAGCAGTACGACGAGTCCGACCTCACGCCGCTGCACTGCCTGCGCAGCATCGCGGGCTCGCTCGACATCCGCGAGAACCTGGGCCTGCAGCGGCTCGACGGCCTCGACGCGCTCGAGTCGGTCGGTGGCTACGTCTATCTCACGGTGAACCCGTCGCTGGTCGAGCTGGACGCGCTCGGCTCGCTCGGCAGCATCGGTGATTTCCTGTTCGTCACCGACAACTCGGCGCTGGGATCACTGTCCGGCCTCGAGGGCATCACCGCGGTGCCCGGTCGGATCCGCGTGTGGAACGACGACCTGCTGGTGAACATCGACGCGCTCGACAACATCAGCGGCACCATCGGCGGGCTCGAGATCGGCGACATGGCCTCGCTGGTGGACGTGGACGGGCTCTCCGGCATCACCGGCATCACCGGCTCGATCCAGCTGCTCGACAACCCGCAGCTGTCGACGCTGTCGGGCCTCGCCGGCGTCGGCGGCGACGTCGAGACCATCTACGTGCTCCGCAACGCCTCGCTGACCTCGCTGTCGGGGCTCGACGGCATCACCGAGGCCACCGGCGACGTGCGCGTCGAGGGCAACGGCGCGCTGCTCAACCTCGGCGGGCTCTCGGGCCTGGGCCTGGTCGCGAGCTCGCTGACGATCCAGAGCAACCCGCTGCTGCAGTCGCTGGCCGGGCTCGACGACATCCTCGTGGTCGGCGGCAACCTGCTCATCTACGACAACGCCGCGCTGCAGCAGGTCGACGCGATGTCGAACCTCGATCAGATCGGCAACTTCCTGGTGCTCGAGCACAACCCCTCGCTGGTGGACATCGACGGTCTGCTCGGCGTCAGCGCCATCGGCAACGCGCTGTGGGTGCACGACAACTCCGCGCTGGTCCATCTCGACGGGCTCTCGGGACTGCAGACCATCGGTGGCGTGCTGTCGATCACCGGCAACGCGAGCCTGCAGCAGATCGATGGCCTCGCCGGCGTGACGCAGACCGGTGATCTCGTGCGCGTGATCGCCAACGACTCGCTGTTGGACGTCGACGGGCTCGCGGGCCTGACCGAGGCGCCCGCGGACCTGCGCATCGAGGACAACGACGTGCTGCAGAACGTCGACGGCCTGATCAACGTCAGCGCCGTCGGTGGCCAGCTGGTCGTGCGCAACAACGCGGCGCTGGTCGATCTCGCCGGACTCGCCAACGTCGAGGCCGTCGCGACCGACGTGGTCATCGTCAACGATGCCTCGCTGCAGAGCGCGCAGCTCAACGGCCTGATCGCCGTCGGCGGCGGCTTCCAGGTGCGCGAGTGCCCCTCGATCGCCGCCATCGACGGGCTCGCGTCGCTGCAGGCGGTCGGTGACTACTTCCACATCTCGGACAACCCCGCGTTGCTGTCGTTCTCGGCCGCGCCGCTGCTGGGCTCGGCCGGCAGCCTCACCATCCGCGACAACGCCGCGCTCGCGTCGCTGACGGGGCTCGCAGCCCTGGGCACCGTGAACGCCGACTTCCGCGTGCAGGACAACCCGACGTTGCCGACGTGCCAGGCCACCGCGCTTCTGGCCCACGTGATGGTCGGCGGCAGCAGTACCGTGGTCGGCAACCTCGCCGACGCCTGCGGCGGCTGAGCGAGCTGCTACCATCGGCGGCGCGTGGGCGAGCGCGTCGCGGCGATGTGGCTGGGGCACCGGCGGGCGCTCGCGGTGTTCGTGCTCGCGGCGATGGGCCTCGCGGTGATCGCCGGCGGCGCGCTGCTGCGGCCCAGCCGCGACAACCACTTCGTGTGGATGGCACAGGGCTGGCTGCACGGCGAGCTGGCGCTGCCGGGCAACCCGCCGGGCTACTGCGAGGCGCAGGACCGCCGCGAGGGCCGCTGCAGCGGACATCGCTTCGACGACTGGGCCGTGGTCACGACGCTCGAGCTGCGCGACGGCGAGACGCTTCGCGGCTTCCCCTGCCGCGCGCCGGTGTGCACGCCGCCGACGCGCGCGTCGGAGGGCTGGTGGATCATCGGTCGCGGCTTCGTCGAACTGTCGCGACGTGACATCGTCGCGCGACAGACCACCTGGTACGTCAGCTTCCCGCCCGGACCCGCGGCGGTGCTGTTGCCCGCGGTGGCGCTCGCGGGCCTCGACACCCCCGACGTGCTGCTGACGCTGCTGCTCGGTGCGTTGATCCCCGTGGTGCTGCTGCGCCTGCTCGACCGCGAACGCGGCACCGCCGACGGCCGCGGCCGCGAGCACCTGTGGATCGCGTGCGCGTGGTGCTTCGGCAGCCCGGCGCTGCTGCTCGCGAGCCACGGTCGGGTGTGGTTCACCGGGCAGATCGTCGGCGCGCTCGCGCTGGTGCTGTACCTCGACGCGGCGTGGCGCGTGCGCCGACCGGCGCTGGCGGGGCTGTGGCTGGCGCTCGCGATCGCTTGCCGGCCCATCAACCATCTGCCCGCGCTGCTGGTGTTCGCGTGGTTCTGGTGGCACGGCGGCCGCTCACGCGCGGCGCTGCTGCGCTTCGCCGTGCCGCTGCTGGTCGTCGGGCTCGCGGTCGCGTGGCTCAACTGGGCCCGCTTCGAGGACCCGTTCGAGTTCGGCCATCGCTTCCTCGAGACCCGCTGGCAGTCGCGCATCCAGAGCGTCGGGTTGTTCGACCTCGAGTACCTGCCGCGCAACCTGCAGTGCTTGTTCACGCTGATGCCGGTGGTGGCCGGCACCGCGCCGATGGTGCGCGTGTCGATCCACGGCATGGCGCTGTGGGCGAGCACGCCGTGGCTGCTGCTGGCCCCGCTCGCGCGGCCGCCCGAGCGCGTGGCGGTGCCGCTGTGGCTCGCCGCGCTCGGCAGCGCGGTGCCGTCGCTGCTGTATCAGAACAGCGGGCAGATCCAGTTCAGCTACCGCTTCGCGGTCGACTGGTTGCCGCTGGTGCTGCTGGCGATGGCGTCAGGCGGCGTCGCGTCGCGGCGATCGTTCCGCGTGCTCACGGTGCTGGCGGTGCTCGTGCACGGCTGGGGCGCGTGGCAGTTCGCGCGTGCGCCCGGGCGGCTGTTCGTGACCGAGCCGGTCGGCTGGCCCTTCGAGGCCGAGCTGCAGCAACCCGCGCCGTGACGCGCACGGGTCGCTCCGTGGCGAGCGCGCTGCGCCCGTGCCCGGCAGTCGTCGATCACGGTCGGCCGGTCAGCACCGAACGCCTCACCTCCCGGCCGCTTCGCGACGAGAGACCGTCGGCATCCGCGGGCGGCCGCTCAGCCCTCGCCGATCTCGATGCGATAGCTGACGGTCATGCGCGCGCCGCTGTACGACGGGAAGCGGTGCTCGAACAGCGAGCGCCGGGCGCAGGCCTTCACCAGCGGATCGGCGAGCTCGGGCGAGGGCACCACGGTCACTGCGCTCACGCGGCCGTTGGGCTCGAGCTCGAACTTGAAGTCGAGCTCGCCCGCGGTGAACGGATCCATCGTCTGGTCGTAGCAGGCCGCCAGATCGAGGCACTCGAAGATGCGGCCCTGCACGCCCATGAGCTGCTCGTGCAGCTGGATGTCCTGCGGCGTGGCCTCGCCCGAGTCCATGTTGGTGCGACGCGAGCGGCCCTGCTTGAACTCGGGGATGTGCTTGTCGTCGAGCACGCTCTCGCGCGGCGGCAGCACGCCGTCGACGTACGGGCACGTCGCGCCGGCTTCGATCTCGGTGCCGGCGATGGGGCTGTGCTGGCTCACCAGCGTGGGCGTGTCGCCCATGCACGAACCCAGCTCGCAGTCCGGCGCGGGTGCACACGCACCACCCGCACACGGATCGACCGCAGCGACCTCGTCGCGACGGCACGCGAGCAGGGAACACAGCGCGATCGCGAGGGGGTAGCGACGACGCGGCACCATGGGAGCACGCTAGCACCAAAGCCTGTGGAGGCAGTGCGCCGCACCACGGCTGCAATGCAGTTTCGTCGGAGCTGTGCGCGCATGCACGGCCAAGGTGCGACTTCGGTGTCGACGATCGCAGGCGCGGCGCGCCGACGCAGTCGCGTTGTAGTCGAGGCCACGCTCCGAGCAGCGGCGCGACCGCGAACGCGTGGGCACGTGTAGGCAGCGATCGCCGCGCGCGGGGGCGGGGCGAGCCGGTCGAATTCGTTAAACCGGCGCGGTCCCAGACATACAGCCCCATGCGAAGGGGGCGCGCCGCATCGCCGCCTCGTCCGCACGATGACCTGCGCCCATTCGATCCCCGAGCCCGCCGCGGCGATTGCCGTCTGTCCCCGCCGCGCCGTCGCGCTCCCGCGTGCCACGCGAGCACCGCACGTGCGCGGCCTGCCGTTGCTGGGCTCGGCGCTGCAGATCCTCCGCGATCCCTATGGCTGGTGGCCGCGGCAGCACCGTCACCTGGGCCCGGTCTTCCGCCTCACGCTGCCGATCGCAGGGCGCACGTGGATCGCCATCGCCGGCCGCGATGCCAACGAGCTGCTCGCGCGCGAGGGCGCGCGGGTGTTCTCGCAGGTGATGACCTACCCGCGCGCACCCGAGGTGCTGGGCACGACGTTGCATCCGAGCTTCACCGAGGGGCCGCTGCAGCTGCACCTGCGGCGGCAGGTCGCGCGCGGCTTCACGCGCGCCGCGCTGCAGCCCCACCTGGGTGCGATCGCGGCGCAGCTGCGCGCCCACGTCGAGCGCTGGCGTCCGGGGCAGCGGATCGACGTCACCGCGGAGACCTCGCAGATGGGGCTCGACGCGATCTCGCTGTTCGCGACCGGCGAGCCGCTGGGCTTCGACGCCGCGATCGTGCGCCGCTACGCGACCGTGTTCACCGGCGTCATCGCCATGAGCTGGCCGAAGGCGCTGCTGCGCGTGCCGGCGGTGCGGGCCGCGAGCACGGCGCTCGACGGGATGATCGCGCGCCGGCTCGCGGCGCATCGCAGCGGCGCGCGCGGTGACCATGCGCCCGACTACTTCGATCTCGTCCACGAGGGCGTGCTGCCCGACGGCGAGCCGCTGCCCGAGCGCACGCGCGTGGTGTTCGGGCAGATCCCGTTCAAGAACATGGGCGTGTACGCGGGGCGGGTGATCAACCACCTGCTGTACCAGATCGTGCACCGGCCGGAGGTGCTCGCGCGCGTGCAGCCCGAGATCGATCGTGTCTTCGGCGGCGGCCCGATCGGACTCGACGAGCTCGATGGCATGGTCGCGTTGCGGGCGACCCTGGCGGAGACGCTGCGCATCCTGCCCGTGGCGGTGGCGCTGCAGCGCACGGTGTGCGAGCCGTTCACGTTCGGCGGTCACCGCTTCGAGCCCGGCGATCGCGTGTTCACGCCGTTGTCGGTGACGCACTTCCTCGACGAGCACTTCCCCGAGCCGCTTCGCTTCGACATCGATCGCTTCATCGACCGCCCGGCGCCCGCGCCGTACACGTACAACCCCTTCGGCGTCGGGCACCACGCCTGCGTCGCGCGCAGCGTGTTCGAGCCGCTGGCGCTGATGGTGGTCGCGACGGCGCTGGCGAGGTGGCAGCTGCAGGCGCGCTACCGGCTGCGCACGATCGTCGACGCGCTGCCCAGCCCGTGGCCTTGGCACCGCATGCGCGTCGTCGCAGCGCGCGCCGCTTGAACCCTTCGCGTCCCCAGGACCCCGCCATGCTGCTGCGACTGTTCGGCATCCCCGACGATCCCTTCACCAGCTTCCTCGTGCTCACCTGCGGTGGCCTGCTCGCGTACTTCGGGCTCTCCGGGCTCGCGCAGCTGCTGTTCTTCCGCTGGGGGCGCGAGCGCTTCCATCCCACCGCGGCCGACGACCCCGCGCGCGACCGCCGTGCGCGTCGCTGGGGCACCGCGTCGATCCTCGGCAATGCGGCGTTGGCGGTGCCGCTGCACTGGCTGCTGTCGCACGGCGTCGGTCGCTTGTACTGGGACGTCGACGAGTACGGCTGGCCGTGGCTGCTCACGAGCATCGTGCTCTACCTGGTCGTCACCGAGACGCTGGTGTACTGGGTGCACCGCGCGCTGCACCTGGGGCCGCTGTACCGACGCTTGCATCGCCACCACCACGGCTTCCGCGTCGCCAATCCGTGGGCGAGCACGGCGTTCCACCCGCTGGACTCGTTCGCGCAGGCGCTGCCCCACCATCTGTGCGCGTTCCTGTTCCCGCTGCACGCGGCGGTCTATCTCGCGATGCTGGGCTTCGTGACGCTGTGGGCGGTGTTGATCCACGACCGCATCTCGTGGGTGCGCTGCAAGCTCGTGAACTACACCGGGCACCACACGCTGCACCACTGGTACTACCGCTGCAACTACGGCCAGTTCACGACGCTGTGGGATCGCCTTGCCGGCACCTACCGCGATCCCGAGCAAGCCGACGGCCGGATCCCCGCCGGCGTGCTCGTGCGCGGCCAGGCCGCGTGGGCGCGCCCGCGGGCCCCGGCGTCGAGTCCCGCGGGGGTCGGCTGCGTCAGCCCAAGTTCGCCGTGAACTGCGGCTGCTCGGCGAAGCGCTGCACGTGGTGCTCCTCGTCGCCGGCGACCAGTCCCAGCGCGTGCATGCGCTTGAAGTACAGCCCGACATCGTGCTCGTCGGTGATGCCGATGCCGCCGTGCAGCTGGATCGCCTGCTGCGTGACGAAGCGGCCGCTCTGCGCGGCCTGGACCTTGGCCGCGCTGACGGCGTGGCGGCGCAGCGCGGCGTCGTCGTCGGCCGCGCGCACGGCCGCGAGCACGGCGATGCTGCGCACCAGCTCGACCTCGACGAACATCTCGACCGCGCGGTGCTGCAGCGCCTGGAAGGTGCCGATCGCGACGCCGAACTGCTCGCGCGTGCGCAGGTGCGCGACGGTCATGTCGAGCACCGCCTGGCACACGCCCAGGCCCTCGGCCACGGCCATCGCCGCGGCGGCATCGTGCGCGCGCTCGAGCGCGTCGGCGGCGTCACCGGGCAGGTGCAGCGCATCGGCGACGGTGGCGTCGAGCTCGACCGTGGCGGCACCGAGGCCGTCGATGGTGCGCACCGGCGTGATGGTCACGCCGGCGTGATCGCGCGGCAGCACGAACAGCGCCGTGGTCTCGCCGTGGCGCGCCGAGACCACCAGCGTGTCGGCCTCGGCGCCGGCGAGCACGAACTGCTTGCGACCGCGCACGCGCCAGCGCTCGCCGTCGCGGGTCGCGGTGGTGTCGGCGTGGGCGGCATCGGCCGCGAAGCGCAGCGTCCGCTCGCCGTGGGCCAGCGCCAGCGCGGTGCGGCCCTCGATCATCGGCGCGAGGAACTGCTGCTGCTGCGCGGCATCGCCGGCGCGCAGCAGCGCGGTGCCGGCCAGCACGACCGAGGCGAGGTACGGCTCGGGCACCAGCGCGGCGCCGAAGGCCTCGAGCACGATCGCGACGTCGACGAAGCTGCCGCCGAAGCCACCGATGCTCTCGGGGAACGGCAGCGAGAGCCAGCCCAGCTCGCCCATCTCGCGCCAGACCGCGCGGTCCCAGCTGCCGCCCTGCGCGGCGGCGCGGTCGCGCAGCTTGCGGAAGCGCGAGACCGGCGAGCGCTGCTTGGTGAACGTGCGCACCGATTCGCGCAACAACTTCTGTTCGTCGGTGAGTTGGAAGTCCATGGCGGCGCTCTCAGGTTCCCGGCAGGCCGAGGATCATCTTGGCGATGATGTTCTTCTGGATCTCGTTCGAGCCACCGTAGATGGTGGTCGCGCGGTTGTAGCAGTAGCTGGGCCCGACCCACTGTTCGAGCTCGGGCACCACGCCGGGTTGGTTGAACCACGACAGCGCGTCGGGGCCCATCACGTCCATCGCGAGCTCGAACGCCTGCTGCGCGATCTCGGAGCCGCGCAGCTTGAGGATCGACGACTCGGGCCCGGGCGCGTGGCCCAGCGCGGCGCCGGCCAGCGCGCGGTAGTTGGCCATCTGCAGCGCCTGCAGCTTGATCTCGAGCCGCGCGATGCGACCGCGCCACGCCGGATCGTCGAGCAGGGTGCGACCGCCGACGCGGGTCGCGGCGGCGATGCGCTTGACCCTGCGGATGGTCCGCTGCGACATGCCGACCGCGGCGATGAGCGTGCGCTCGTGGCCCAGCAGCGCCTTGGCCACGGTCCAGCCGCCGTGCAGCGGGCCCAGCAGGTTGGCCTTGGGCACGCGCACGTTGTCGAAGAACGTGTCGCAGAACGCGGGCGTGTGGCCGATGGTCAGCATCGGCCGCGCCTCGACACCGGGGCTCTTCATGTCGATGAGCAGAAACGAGATGCCGGCCTGCTTCTTCACCGACGGGTCGGTGCGCACGAGCGCGAAGATCCAGTCGGCGTACTGCGCGTAGGTGGTCCAGGTCTTCTGGCCGTTGACGACGAAGGCATCGCCGTCGTCGACCGCGGTGGTGCGCAGCGACGCGAGATCACTGCCGGCGCCGGGTTCGGAGTAGCCCTGGCACCACACCTCTTCGCCCGCGAGGATCTTGGGCAAGAAGCGCTGCTGCTGCTCGGGCGTGCCGAACTGCATGATCGCGGGTCCGACCATGACCAGCCCGAACGGCGACAGCAGCGGCGCGCCCGCGAGCTCGAGCTCCTCGGTCAGCATGAACCGCTGCGTCGCGGTGAGCCCGGGTCCACCGAACTTGCGCGGCCAGTGCGGTGCGACCCAACCCTGCGCGGCGAGCAGTCGGTGCCACCGCATGGTGTCGGCGTGTTCGAAGTGGCCGTCGACCTCCGCGATGGCGCGGAGATCGGCCGGCATGTTGGCCGCGATCCACGCGCGCACTTCGTCGCGGAACGCGAGATCGGCCTCGGAGAACGACAGGTCCATGGCGGGCGCGAGCCTACGACGGCGCTCGCCCCGGTGTCACCCCGGTCGCGTCACTCGACCACGAGATCGATGTAGAGCCCGGGCCCGGCGTTGATGCCCTGGCGGTCGCCGGAGCCGGTGCGCTCGAAGGTCGAGTAGGTCAGGTCGCCGTCGAGGTCACCGAAGGCCTGCGCGGTGAAGTGGCACTCGCCGAAGCCGCTGAGCTCGTTGGCGGCGGTGAAGTTGTAGTGGAAGAAGTGCGCCTGCTCCTGACCGAAGTTCAGCGCGTTCCACATGTCGTTGTCGGTCCACTCGCGGATGTCGTAGTAGCCGGGTCCGCCGCCACCGGTGCCCGAGGGCACGCAGCGGCCGCCGGGACCGGTGTTGCAGTCGATCGACGGCGTGAAGCCGGCGCTGCCGCCCGCCGGCGTGCCCGAGGGTGCGGGGCAGCGGTGCGTGGCCTGGTTGGTGACGGCGGCGCCCGAGCCGAGCGTTCCGACGTCGCCGCGGTCGACGTGCTCTGCGTTGAAGTACGCCGAGGTCGAGTCGAACAGCTTGCTCAGCTGGATGCGCGCCTCCGCGGTCTTGGCGCGGCGGAAGTAGGCCGACACGGCCGGGATCGCGACGGCCGCGAGCATGCCGAGGATCGCGGTGACGACCAGCAGCTCGATGAGGGTGAAGCCGCCCTGACGGTGCGCTCGTGCGCGGGGCCGCGTGTGGGACAGGTTCGCCATCGTCGACTCGATGCAGTGTGCACCCGGCTTGCCGTGTCGGCGAGGGTCGAAAATCGACAATGATCGTGGGCAGTGGACCGAAGCGGGGCAGGGGCCGACCGCCCGGCGGTGACATTTCGCGGCACCGGTGACGGTTCGCGGCACCCCAGCGCCGCATCCACGGGAGCGCGGCAGGCCACGGCGCAGCAGGGCCTGCGCGGTGCCGCGCGCGCGAGCGCGTGCGATCGACCCCGGCTCGCGCATGACTTGGTACTCTCAGCGGCGCCGCGGTGAACGACGTCCCAGGCTCCGAGCAGTTCGTCGAGCTGGCCAAGGTGCCGACGCCGGCGTTGTTCTTCGGGCTGCTGTCGCAGCGCTTCACCGGCACGGTGATGCTCGATGGCCTCGGCCCCGACGGCGGCCCCGCGACGCTGTGGTTTCGCGGCGGCATGCCGGTGCGCACCGATCTCGTGCAAGACGGCAGTCGCCTCGGCGAGCTCGCGATCTCGCAGGCACAGGTGCCCGCGGCCGCGGTCGAGGATGCGCTCGCGCGCACCGACGGCCGACGACTGGGTGAGGTGCTGGTCGAGTCGGGCGCGTTGCCCGAGGCCAAGCTCGGAGCCCTGCTGCGCCTGCAGTGCATGCGTCGCGCGATCGAGCTGTTCGCGCTCACCGAGGGCACGGTGCGCATCGTGACCGGTGCCGACGTCGAGCCCGCGCTGCTGCAGGTCAACGTGCTCGAGCTCATCCACCGCGGCGTGACCGCGCGCTACGACCTCGGCCGCGTGCGCCACGAGCTGCGCAAGGTCTGGACCGCACCGCTGCGCGCGACCGCGGCGCTCGAGCGCTACGTCGAGCAGTTCAAGCTCAAGCCCGAGGACGGCGCCGTGATCGCGTTCCTCACCAGCGGCGGCGAGGGCACCGTCGAGGCGCTGGGTCGGCTGCCCGACGCGAATCCGCAGCGCGTGGCCCAGATCGCGGCGCTGCTGTGGCACTGCCGCATGGTCGAGGCCGCCGCGGTCGCCCCGCCGCCGGGCGCGGCCGAGGATCCAGTCGCGTTCGAGCAGGCGCTGGTCGTGCTCGAGCAGCAGATCGAGGCCAACGCCGATCCCAACGTCATCCTCGCGCTGGCCACCGACGCCGACGCGGAGGCCATCGAGTCGGCGTTCACGCAGCTCGCGGCGCGCTTCGATCCCCGCACGCTGCCGCCCGAGGGCGGCAGGGCGCTGCACGAGCGCCTGACCGTGGTCAACGCCGCGCTGGCGAGGGTGCGCAGCGCGGCGCGGCATCGCCGGCAGGCGTTGGCCGAGATCGCGGGCCTGCGCATGGTCGCCGAGGGCAAGCACGCCCGCGGCCTCGCGCTGCTCGACGAAGCCGTCGACCTCGGCGCGCACGGGCCCGAGATCGAGTGCGCGCGCACATGGGCGCGGTTGCAGCTGGGCGATCGCAGCGACGCCGAGCTCAAGCGCACCGACGCGCAGCTCGATCGCATCCTGCTCGCGGCGCCCGACGTCGCGGCCGGGCACTACTACCGCGGCTTCGTGCTCGCGGGGCTCAACAAGTCCGCCGACGCGGCCGCGGCGTTCAAGCGCGCGCTCGAGCTCGACCCGCGCATGGTCGACGCCGAACGACAGCTGCGCGCGCTGCAGCGCGGCGAGCGGCTGGCGGCGCCGCGGGCGGCCCCGGCCGCGCAGCCCCAGCGCAAGCGACCCGAAGAGTTCGCGATCATGCGCGTCGACGACGCGCCCAAGCACGAGCTGCTCACGCGCGGGTGGAAGCGGCTGTACTGGATCACCGGCGTGGTGATGGTGTTGTTCATCATCGCCAACATCGTGTTGCGGCTCGACCTGGATTTCTGAGTTGGGGCTGGGACGCCTCGCGTCTCATCCACGACTCAGGGCGACGCGCGAAGCGATGCGGCATGAGGAGGCAGGCTGCCCGCGCGGTCGCGGGCAGCCGGGGCGCGTCGCTCACGACCACGCGACGGTGGTCGCACACACGCTGCGGGTCTGCAGCAGCGCGCTGAGCACCTCGCCGGTGGGCTCGGTCGAGACCTCGGCGATGACCGTGCCGGTGTCTTCGTCGACGAACGTGACCGACAGGTACAGCGCCAGCTGCTCGAAGGTGGCCATGTCCCAGCCACCATCGCCGCCGGCGGCCTCGGAGCTGCCCGACAGCGGCGTGAGCATGACCTTGCGGTGGTTCTCCGCGACCGCACGGTTGGCGTTGCGCTTGCGATCGAGCGCGAGCATCAGCAGCCGCAGGCTCTCGGAGTGCCGGTCGGCGTTGTGATCGATCTGATCGTTGAGGCCGTAGTGGCTCGAGATGCGCCACGGGTCGCGGATGTCGAGCACGACCAGGCCCAGCGACGGAAAGCGCTCGGCGACGCGCTCCAGCCCGCGCACCGCGGCGTCCTGCTGGCTCTGATCGTCGCCCATCGCGATCTCGACCAGGCGCGGCACGAACACGGGATCGCCGATCTGCGCCATGGTCGTGACCGTGCCGCGGGTCAGCTGCCAGTCGTCGGTGCGGCTGTTGCGGAGCAGCAGCTGCTTGATCCACGCCGCGTCGGGCAGCTTCGCCGCCAGCGACGCGGTCGCTGCGGTGACGACGGTGGCGTCCTTGTCGACGCCCAGGCGCAGCAGCATGTGCAGCACCTCCTCGGGGCGGTTGTCCGCGCGCCCGGCGGCCTCGGCCAGGGTCTCGCGCACGCGGCGGCTGGGGCAGTTGAACAGCCGCGGCAGCATCTCCAGCTCGCTGACCCGGCGCACGCTGCCATCGAGCAGCGCAGAGACGTCGCGCAGCACCGGGTGATCGGGTGCGTGCAGCCGCGTGACCGCCTCGGTCGCGGCGTTGTTGATGTCGTTGTCGGGGTGGTACAGCAGCTCCGCGACCCAGGGCTCGGCGGCGCGGCCGAAGCGGGACAGCGCCGTGGTCGCGCGCATGTGGATGTCGTAGATGCCGCCGGTGGCGACCGCGATGCAGGCGTTGAGATCGTCGGGCTCGAGCGTGGGGTTCTGCGTCATCGCCAGCGCCAGCTTCACCCGCGTCAGCGGTTGCTCCGCGCCGCCGAGCACGGTCAGCTCGCGTCCGGCCCGCATCGACTCGTCGACGTTGGTCGCGCCCGCCAGCGTCTGCTCGACCGCGGCGCGGCACAGCCGGCCGCCGACCAGACCTGCGAACTGCATCGCGCGGCCACGTTGGCCGTCGCTGGCGTCGCGGCCGAGCCAGCGCACCAGCTCCGCCGGGTACTCGCGGAAGAACTCGACCGCGGCGTCGGCGACCGCGAGCGACGGCGTGGGTTCGGACACGTAGCCGAAGCCGCGCACCGGCGGCGGCAGCTCGGCGCCGCGGGCCGTGAGCGCGCGCAGGCCCAGCGCCCACGGCCACCAGTCGTCGCGGTTGAGCAGCGCGCTCCAGGCCAGCTCCATGGCGTTGCGCTCGCCCTCGTGGCTCGCGAGCACGCACGCCGCGGCCGCGCGCACCAGCACGTCGGACTCGCCCAGCTGCGCGCGGACCTTGTCGCTCCACTGCGGGCGATCGATCGCCCCCCAGATCGCGCCGGCGCGCTCGTAGGCGCTGCCGTCCTCGAACGCGGGCAGCAACACGTCGTCGAAGTCGTCGCCGAAGCTGCCCAGCGCCGCCAGCAGCGTCATGCGGGCGTCGTCGGAGTCTTCGTCGTCGAGCCGCGCGCGCAGGGGATCGCGGGTCCACTCCTCGCCGCTGTAGGCCGCGCGCAGCATCAACGCCGCGCGCAGATCCGCGTCGTCGTGCGCGATGAGCTCCTCGAAGGTGTCGTGCCACTGCGCCGCGAACACGATCTCGGCGATGGCCTCGGTCACGTGCGCCGACAGGTGTACGCCCTCGATGATCTGTTGCAGTCGCTCGCGCGTGAGCCCGCCGCGGCGCGCGAGCTCGACGTACAGGTGCGGCGCCTTGGTGAACTCCCACGGCTCGAAGTTGGACTCGAGCACGCGCTGCAGCTCGGCGCCGCCGAGCTGGCTCGCGCACAAGAGGCACGCGTTGCGGGCGGCGTTGCGGATGCGGTAGTCGTCCGAACCGACGTGGGGCAGGGCCAGCGCCGCGGTGCGCGGGTGGCCGAACATCGCCAGGGCCTGCAGCGCGCCCGAGACCCGTCCGCTCGCGTCGCCGGTGCGCTCGCCGCGACCGCTCTCGAGATCGTCGAGCAGCGGCTGCAGCAGATCCTCGAAGCCCGCGAAGCCGATCATGACCGCGGCCTGCAGCCGCAGCTCGCCGTCGTCCTGCTGCAGCGCCCACGCGCAGGCGCGGCGCAGATCGGGCGCGTGCACCGGCAGGATCCAGCGCTGCTCGTTGTCCTCGTAGCTCAGGCTCGCGGCGGGCATGCCGGCCTGGGTGAAGATCTTGTTCATCGCCGGGTCCCAGCGCGGCACGTCGAACAGCGCGCCGAACACCGTCGCGCGGCGGCTGACGTGGGCCCACAGCGGGCGCGGGCCGTCCCCGCCGGCGGCGCCGTCCTCGACCGCGACCAGTCGCGCGAGGAAGCTGTAGTCGTCGTCGGTCAGGGCCGCACTCTTGCGGTCGGCGGCGAGCTTGCGAACGATGTCCTCGAGGCGCTTGTTCATGGCGGTTCCTTCTTCGTGTGCGAGCGGGCTCAGGCGTTGCCGAGCGGTACCGTGATGGTGTCGGTGGCCCAGCGATCGAGCGGACTGTTGCGGACGGTGCCGAGGTAGACCACGTACAGGCGCTTGCGTGCGCGCTGCAACCGGCGGCCGAGCTCAGGGTTGAGGTTGGCCTCGCCGTCGGTGAAGAGCACCCCGGCGGTGACGTCACGGGCGTCGAGCAGGTCGCGGATCGGCGCGTCGAAATCGGTGCCGCCGCCGCCACGGATCGCGCCGCGGGCGAGGTCGGCGGCCGCGATCTCGCGCACCGCGGTGTCGAACACGCGCAGGCGCAGCGGCACCTCCTTGAGTGCGTCGACGAACGCGGCCACCAGCGGGAAGTGCGGGATCATCGAGCCCGACACGTCCATGTAGATGCCGACCGAGAGCTTGGCGCCGCTGTTGGCGACGTCGCGATTCCAGTACAGCCCCAGCGTGTCGGTGATGCCGCACAGCAGGTAGACCAGGCCCACGCGCGAGGGAAACGCGGGGTAGGGCTGCAGCCGCAGCTCGCGGGCCAGCGGCGCGAGCACCTTGCTCGCGGTGTTGGTCGCGATGCGACGCGCACGCGTGCGCTGCAGGAACGCTTCGACGTCGCTGGTGCCGATCGAAGCCGGCACCACGCTGTAGTCGGACAGCTGCCGCCCGAGGTCCGAGCCCTTGGGCAGCTTGCGGTTGACCTCGTCCGCGACCGCCGCGATGGCGCGGCGCGGCAGCTCGCCCGGCACCGCCGGCAGATCGTGGAAGCGGCAGAACGTCGGCACGCTCGCGAGCGTGCCGCCCTCGAGCAGGCGCAGCAGCCGGAAGTACAGCGACGGCACCTTGAGCGGCGCGAAGCCGCCGTCCTTGTCGCGGTGCCAGATGCGTTGCCACAGCTCGCCCAGCTCCGGTGGCAGCGCCGCCGGATCGGCGGTGCAATCCGCCAGCGCGATCGGGGTGCGCTTGCTGGCCGCGGGGTAGATCGCCGCGGCCGCGCGCATCGACTCGGGGTAGGCCTCGAACAGCAGGCGGTTGATGCACACGTCGAGCGTGAGGTTGGCGAGCTCGGGGTGGCTGTAGTCCTCGCCGAAGCCGTTGAACATCGAGCGGTGCAGCAGCTCGTGGCGCAGCACCATCTCGATGCCGGGCACGTCCAGCGCGGTGACGGTGGGCCCGATGTGGATGGCCTCGCGGTTGCTGGCGCGGTCGTAGCGCCAGCTCGCGGTCTGCTCCTCGGGGTCGTAGCGCACCAGCGCCGCGCACTCGGCGAAGGTGACCTCCAGGCGCATGACCGCGCGGTCGATCTTTCGCTGCGCGATCGCGTCTTGGATGCCGGCCACCGCGTCAGGCCCCCTGCAGCGAGATGCTCGCGAACAACCGGAACAGGTGGTCGGCATCGGAGGGCACGTCGCCCTCCTTCATGTCGACCAGCGTGGTCTGCAGCCGGCGCACGTCGTCGGCGCGGCTGCCCAGGAAGCGGCCCGACGAGACCATGGCGCGGAAGATCTCGACGTTGGCGCGGGCGCGCTCGAGCTCGGCGCCGGGGCGCTGGGCGTCGAGCATGCCCTGCAGCTTGGGCAACACCATGTTGACCGCGGCGTTGAGCGCGATGAGCAGGCGGCCGTCGGTCTGGCGCAGCGCGTCGCCGTCGTAGCCCAGCGTGTGCAACGTGTGGCGCAGCTCGACCAGCTTCTCCTGCTCACCTTTCTTGCTGGCGCCGCGCAGCAGCTCACCGAGGATCTTCTCGATCTCGTCGAGCTTGAGCGAGTCCTTGATCGCGGGCCAGTTGTCGCGCAGGTACGCCAGCCGCTCGTCGAACGCGGTCGCGGCGGCCATCTCGAGGCGGATGCGATCCGCGCTGCTGGTGCCCTCGCCGCGCAGGCACGCCTCGGCGGCCTGGTGGATCAGATCGAGCGTCGCGGGCTTGAGCTGGAACTTGGTCGCGACCGCGTAGCGCAGCGCGTCGACGGCGGCGGCGCGCAGCGGCTCCTTGGCGCCGGCGACCGCGTAGTAGGCCGCGACCGCCAACAGGGTCTCGGGCAGGTTGCGCGCGTAGGTGCGCGCGCTGATGTACAGCCCCTGCTGCTCCTTGGCGGCCTTGAGCAGCGCAGGGACCACCTGGCCGAGGTAGTCGGCGACGCGCGCGGCGGCACCGCCGGCGATCAGCTCCTCGTGCGCGCGCTGGATCTCCGCGAACAGCCGCGCCAGGCTCTCGGGCTCCGCGACGGTGCGGTGCTCGCCCATCGCCGACCACGACAGCGTCAGCATCGCGCGCACGTCGTCGGCCTTGATGCCGTCTTGGTGCTCCGGCACCGGCAGCACCGCATGGAAGCGATCGAGCAGCGCCTCGTCGAGCTGGAACGCCGCGGCGTACGACTCGGGGTTGGCGGTCGCGACCAGCGAGCGGTACGCCAGCGGCAGGCCGAAGCAGGTGCGCTCCTCGAGGATCTCGAGCCAGAGGTTCTGGCTCTCCTTGCCCGCGCGCGTGATCTCGTCGACGACGATCGTGCTCTTGTCCCAGATCGCACGCTCGTGCGGCACGAACCGCAGCCGACCCGCCCGCAGCGACTCGGGATCGGGGATGCCGGCGATCGACACCAGATCGTCTTTGGTCGCGTCGTAGAAGACGAAGCCGTGGGTGCCGTAGCCGGCCGACAGCGCCCGCGCGAGGCGGGTCTTGCCGGTGCCGTGGCGGCCGATGAGCATGAAGCTCTTGTGCATCGCCATCAGCCCGACCACGACGGGCTCGAGCTGGCGATAGCCGTAGTTGATGCCGTCGAGGATTCCCAGGGTCATGCGCGGTCCTTGTCGCGGTGGTCGGTCACCGCAGGCGGCGGGGGCGATCCTCCAAGACGGGGGTCGCCGCCGGAAGTCGCAGGGCCGACGATGGTAGCCGCGCGGGCAGGCGCGCGGCGCAGCGACGGTCGCACCGGGCGCTGCGGTGCCGCAGACGTTGCATTGGGACGGCCGCGCGGCGTCGCGCAAGCTCGCGGGCATGGCAGGCGCGGCGCGGATCCGCCGGTGTGACGATCGTCTCGCAGCGCCGGGGCTCGGCTGCGCGGTCGTGATCGCGGCGGTGTCGTTGCTGGGCTGCCGTGGTCGCGACGAGACCGCGGGCGCGCCTCCGGCCGCGACCGCGGGCGCGTCGCCCCGTCGCAGCGGCGACGCGACCGGTCCGGTCGCACGCGTGGCCAAAGCGACCACGGTCCACATGCCGTCGCACTTCGCCGACGTGATGGCGCTGCACGGCGCGTTGCTGCGCGGGGATCTCGAGCAGGGCCACGCCGCTGCGGCGGCGTTGTTGGCCGAGCGCGAGTCTTTGGTGTTGGCCGAGTGGGCGCCGCATCTGTATGAGATGGAGTCGGCGGCGCGGGCGGTCACGCAGGCCCGCGACGTCGCGACCGCGTCGGCCGCTGCGGCCGAGCTCGCGGGCTCGTGCGGCGCGTGCCACCGCGCGCTGGGGGCCGCGCTCGACGATGGGCGCGCGCTGACGGCTCCGCCCTCGGACGGCGACACCGAGAGCGTGATGCGACGTCACGCGTGGGCGTTCGATCGATTGTGGGAAGGCCTGGTGTTGCCCTCCGATCGCGCGTGGGCGGCGGGCGCCGCGGCCTTCGTCGCGCTGCCCGAGTGCCCGCAGCCGCCCACCGAGGAGCGGGACGACGGCGCGGTCCGGCGGGCGCGCGAGGCCCTGCAGACGCTCGAGCAGCGGGCGCGCGAGGCCCAGACCCCCGAGCAGCGCGTGCAGGTCTACGGCGCGATGTTGCCGACGTGTTCGGGCTGCCACGCGCAACAGCAGGCGTGCGAGCGCTGACCGCAAGCCTTGCTGGGTGACGCGGTGCGAGCGCGCGCGGCTTTCGGTTGGGACATGCGCGGACTGTCGCCACGCTGCGGTGGTGCAAGACGTCACCTGGATCGTCGTCGCCGACGGGGCCCGCGCCCGCATCTTCTCCCGGAGCTCGCGCCACCGCCGTGGCGAGCCGCTGGTGCCGGCGCTCGACCACGACCTCGTGGCCTCGCGTGCGCTCGACAGCGAGCTCGACAGCGATCGACCCGGGCGCACCAACGCACGGACCGAGCGCATGCGCCACGGCCTGGGCCACGAGGACGACAGCCATCGTCACGCGCAGCAACAGCTCGCCCGCGACGTCGCGCGCGAGCTCGAGCACGCACGCACCCAGGGGCTGCGCTCGGTCATCTTGATCGCGCCGCCGCGGGCACTGGGTGATCTGCGCGAGGCGTGCAACGAGCACGTGCGCGCGCTCGTGAGCCACGAGCTGGCCAAGGACCTCTCGACGCTGGCGGTGCACGAGCTGGCGCCGCGCATCGACGCGTTGTTCGTGCCCGAGTGATCGAAGGAGGTCGACCATGCCCGCGCCGTTTTGCATCCCGCTGTCGCAACTGTCGCTGTCCGACGTGCCCAGGGTCGGTGGCAAGGCCGCTGCGCTGGGCGAGCTGACGCGCAACCTGCTCGCGGTCGGCGTGCGGGTGCCGACCGGCTTCGCGGTGACCGCCGATGCGTTCGACGCCGTGCTCGACCAGGCCGGCGCGCGCGCCGAGCTGCGCGACATCCTGCAGGGCTGCGACGCGCAGGATCTCGCCGAACTGGCGCGCCGCGGCGCGGCGGCGCGCGAGCTGGTGCTGCGCTGCGGATTGCCGCCCACCGTCGCGGCCGCGATCGACGAGGCCTACCGCGGGCTCGGGTCCGAGCTCGATGTGGCCGTGCGCAGCAGTGCGACGGCCGAGGATCTGCCGGAGGCCTCGTTCGCGGGCCAGCAGGCGACGGTGCTGGGCGTGCGCGGTGCCGCGGCGGTGCGGGCCGCGTGCCTGGAGTGCTTCGCGTCGGTGTTCACCGATCGCGCGATCGCCTACCGCGTCGCCCACGGCATCGATCACTTCGCGGTGCGCGGTGCGATCGCGGTGCAGCGCATGGTCCGCTCCGATCGCGGTGCCGCCGGCGTCATCTTCACGCTCGATCCCGAGACCGGCTTCCGCGACGTCGTGCTCGTGACCGGCGCGTGGGGCCTGGGCGAGGCGGTGGTCGCCGGTCGCGTCGATCCCGACGAGACCGTGGTGTACAAGCCCGCGGTCGATCACGCGGTCGATCCGATCCTGTCGCGCAAGATCGGGCTCAAGCAGAGCAAGATCGTCTACGCCGGCCGCGGCGGCGAGACCACGCGCGCGGTGCCGGTCGCGGTCGTCGATCGCGAGCGGCCGTCGTTCGGTGACGACGACGCGATCACGCTCGCGCGCTGGGCCATGCTCATCGAGCGTCACTGGGCCGGGCAGCTCGGCCACGCACCCGCGATGGACATCGAGTGGGCGAAGGACGGCAACACCGGCGAGCTCTTCATCGTGCAGGCGCGCCCCGAGACCGTGCACTCGCGCCGCGACGGACGACGGCTGGTGATCGAGCGCCTGCAGGAACACCCCGAGCCGCTGCTCGTGGGCGCGGCGGTCGGCAGCGGCATCGCCAGCGGCCCGGTCCGGCAGGTCCGCGGTGTCGAGGATCTGGCCAAGGTGCAGCAGGGCGACGTGCTGGTCGCCGACATGACCGATCCCGACTGGGTGCCGGCGCTGCGCAAGGCCGCGGCGATCGTCACCGATCGCGGCGGCCGCACCTGTCACGCCGCGATCGTCTCGCGCGAGCTGGGCGTGCCCTGCGTGGTCGGGACCGGGCGCGCCACCGCGACCTTGGTCGACGGCACGACCGTGACCGTCAGCTGTTCACGCGGCACCGTGGGCGAGGTCCTGCCCGGTGCGGTGCCGTTCTCGCGGCAGGTGCTCGCGGTCGGCGATCTGCCGCGCACGCGCACCAAGCTCATGCTCATCCTGGCCGACCCGCAGCAGGCGCTGCGCCACGCGGCGCTGCCGGTCGCGGGCGTGGGCCTGGTGCGACAGGAGTTCATCGTCGCCAACCACCTCGGTGTCCACCCGCTCGCGGCGCTGCACCCCGAGCGCGTCGACGCGGTCGCGCGCGAGGAGCTCGCGCGCCGCAGTCGCGGCTACCCCAGCCCCGCGGCGTGGTTCGAGGCCAAGCTCGCCGAGGGCCTGGGCACCATCGCGGCCGCGTTCGCGCCGCGCGACGTGATCGTGCGCCTGGGCGACTTCAAGTCCAACGAGTACCGCCGCCTGGTCGGCGGCGTCGCGTTCGAGCCGATCGAGGAGAACCCGATGATCGGCCTGCGCGGCGCCAGCCGCTACGTGCATCCCGACTTCCGCGAGGCCTTCGATCTCGAGTGCCGCGCGTTGGTGCACGTGCGCAAGGCCATGGGCCTGCGCAACGTGCAGCTGATGGTGCCGTTCTGCCGCACGGTGGAGGAGGGCCGCCGCGTGGTCGCGGCGCTGGCCGAGCACGGTCTGGTGCGCGGCGAGGACGGGCTGTCGGTGTGGGTCATGTGCGAGATCCCGGCCAACGTCGCTGCGATCGATCGCTTCGCCACCGTGTTCGACGGCTTCAGCATCGGCTCCAACGATCTCACGCAGCTGGTGCTCGGGGTCGACCGCGACTCGTCGCTGCTCGCGGACGCCTTCCGCGAGACCGACGAGGCGGTGCTGCGCACGATCGCGGCCGCGATCCGCGGCGCGCACCTGGGCCAGCGCCCCATCGGCCTGTGCGGCCAGGCGCCCAGCGACGATCCCGAGTTCGCACGGTTCCTCGTGGGCCACGAGATCGACAGCATCTCGGTGGTGCCCGACGCGGTGCTGCGGGCGCTGCGGGTGATCGCGGACGCCGAGCAGGCGCACGCGCCCTGAGTCTGCGGACGCGACCGACGAACGTCGTGCGCGGCTTCAGTCCATGGAGAGGAAGCTCCGCTTCCTTTTCCCGTGCCCGGCCAAGCCGTTCACGGGACCCCTCACCCTCCGGTCGCTTCGCTCTCAGACCGTGAAGCGCTCGCCCTGGTGCGGGATCTCGACGCTCCAACCGAAGCGCTCGACCAGCCGCCGCCGCAGCGCATCGGCGGCCGCGGGCTCGCCGTGATCGACGAACACGCGCTGCGGGTGCAGCTGCGACGATGCCAACCACTCGACCAGCTCGTGCCAGTCCGCATGGGCGGACAGGCCGTCGATGCGCTCGACCCGGGCACCCACGCGGACGTAGTCGCCGTGGATCTTGATCTCGTCGGCGCCGTCTTGCAGCGCGCGCCCGCGCGTGCCCGCGGACTGGAACCCCACCAGCAGCACGGTGTTGTCGGGGTTGGGCAGGAACCGCACGAGGTGGTGCAGCACGCGGCCGCCGGTGGCCATGCCGCTGGCGGAGATCACGACCATGGGCCCGCTGCTGCGGTCGATGGCCTTGGATTCCTCGGGCGAGTTCGCGTAGCGGACCGCGCGCTCCATCGCCTCGCACTGCGCCGGCGACAGCCGGTGGTCGCCGGAGTTCTCGGCGAAGATGCGCGTGGCCGCGATGGCCATGGGGCTGTCGAGGTACACCGGCACGTCGGCCATGCGTCCGGCCTCGCGCAGCAACGCGATGGTGTGCAGCAGGTGCTGCGCGCGGCCGACCGCGAACGCCGGCACCACCACCACGCCGCCGCGCGCGAAGGTCTCGTCGAAGATCCGCGCGAGGCGGTCGAGCAGATCGACGCCGTTGTGGCGACGGTCGCCGTAGGTCGACTCGACCACGAGCACGTCGGCGTCGCGCAGCGGCGCGGGCGGGTGCATGAGCGGGTCGTGTGGGCGGCCGACGTCGCCGCTGAAGGCGAAGGCGCGGCCGGCCGCCTCGAGCCGCAGCGACGCGGCGCCGATGATGTGACCGGCACGCGACAGCGTCGCCGCGACACCGGCCGCCGGCGAGAACGGCGTGTCGAACGCGACCGGCCGCAGCAGCGAGAGCGCGTCGCGGGCCTGCTGCTCGGTGTACAGCGGCAGCGCGGGATGGTGGCGGCTGCTGCCGCGCCGGTTGGCGAAGCGCGCCTGCTCCTCCTGCAGGTGGCCCGAGTCGGGCAGCAGGATCTGCAGCAGATCGCGCGTGCCCGGGGTGCAGTAGACCGGGCCGCGGAAGCCGTCGGCGTGCAATCGCGGCAGGTAGCCGCTGTGATCGATGTGCGCGTGCGTCAGCACCACCGCGTCGAGCGACGCGGGATCGAAGCCGGGTGGGTTCCAGTTGCGCAGCCGCAGCTCCTTGAGGCCCTGGAACAGGCCGCAGTCGACCAGCACGCGTGCGCTGCCGTGTTCGAACAACAGCTTGGAGCCGGTGACCGTGTCCGCGGCGCCGTGGAAGGTGAGCGAGCTGCGTGCGTCGTTCATGGATGTCGCGCGATGATGTTCTCGAGCACGCCGAGCCCCGCGGTGATCTTGCGCAGGAACGACGGCTCGTGGGGGACGAAGGTGAAGCGCGGGTGCTGCGACCACAGCGCGAGCAGCCGCTGGTGCAGTGCGACCGCCTGTTGCAGCGTCTCGATGCGCGTGGGGTTGCCGCCCTCGATCGCGAGCCCGCCGACCGCGGCGGTCTCGAAGAAGATGACCTCGTCGTAGCGCGCCAGCTCGGTGGGCAGCGAGGTGCCGTGGGTCGCGAAGAAGTCCTCGGGCGGCGCCGGCCAGTACGCCGCGCCGTCGATGGTGCCGCGATCGCACAGCAGGATGCGCTCGGGGTAGGTCGCGGCCTGGATGGCCTCGAGGTTGCGCTGCACGTGGAAGATCGCGCTCTGGGCCGCGCGGCGGACCTCGGGGCTGCCATCGCGGGGGAACCCGCCGGAGAACAGCAAGGTCGCGGCTTCGGGCACGACGACCACGCGCTCGCCCAGCTCGCGACGGAAGAGATCGGCAGCGGTGGTCTTGCCGGCACCGGGGCCGCCGGTGACGACGACGCGGGTCTGGGAGGCGAGGGCCATCGGTCGGCCGCAGCATCGCACGGTGGCACGCGCGCGCCGTCGCGGCCCGCTCGCGCACGCGCGTGAGGGTCCGCGCCGGCCGGCCGCGCGCTCTGCGTTGGCGTGCGTGGGCGCGGCGCAGGACACTGTGCTCGGCATGAGCGTGCAAAGCCCGTGGGCGCTCGCACCCGACGCGTTGTTGCGGGCGCTCGCGACCGATGCGAGCGGCCTCGGCGAGCTCGAGGCGCGCGCGCGGCTGCGGCGCGTCGGTCCCAACCGCCTGCAAGAAGCGCGGTCGCATCCGCTGGTCGGTGCGGTCGCGGGCCAGCTGCGCAACCCGCTGCTGTGGCTGTTGCTGATCGCCGCCGGCATCGGCACTGCGGTCGGCGAGGTCACCGATGCGACCGTGGTGGTGGCGATCCTGCTGCTGGGCACCGCGCTGTCGGTCGCACAGGAGACCCGCGCGGGCGTCGAGCTCGAGCGGCTGCGCGATCGCATCGCACTGCGGACCCGCGTGCTCCGCGAGGGCCGCGAGCTCGAGATCCCGACCACCGAGGTCGTGCCCGGCGACGTGCTGGTGCTGGCCGCGGGCACGCTGGTCGCGGCCGACGCGGTCGTGCTGCAGGCCCGCGACCTGTTCCTCTCGGAGGCCGCGCTCACGGGTGAGTCGCTCCCGGTCGAGAAGCGCGTCGGTGTCGTCGCGGCCGAGGCTGCGCTCGCGGATCGCAGCAACGTGGTCTCGATGGGCACCAGCGTGCGCAGCGGCACCGGCCGCGCGGTCGTGGTCGAGACCGGTCGCCGCACCGCCTTCGGCGCGCTGGCGCACCGCCTGGCGCTGCGGCAGCCGGCGACCGAGTTCTCGCTGGGCCTGCGGCGCCTGGGCTACCTGCTGCTGACGATGATGATGGTGCTGGTGCTGATCGTGTTCACCGGCAGCGCGATCCAGGGCCACACCACCGTCGATGCGCTGATGTTCGCGATCGCGCTGGCGGTGGGCCTGGCGCCCGAGATGCTGCCGGCGGTGCTGGCGACGATGCTCTCGCGTGGCGCCCGGCGTCTGGCCGCGCGCGGCGTGCTGGTGCGCCGCCTCGAGGCCATCGAGAACCTCGGCAACATGGACGTGCTGTGCACCGACAAGACCGGCACGCTCACCGAGGGCGAGGTGCGGCTCGAGCGTTGGCTCGACGTCGAGGGCGAGACGAGCGCGCGCGTGGCCGAGCTCGCGCGCGCGAACGCGGCGCTGCAGACCGGGCTGGCCAACCCGCTCGATCACGCGATCCTCGGCGCGGTGCCGCAGCCCGCAGACGCGGCGTGGCGCAAGCTCGACGAGCTGCCGTTCGATTTCTCCCGCCGACGCCTGTCGGTGCTGCTGCAGCAGCACGACCAGCCGGCGATGCTCGTGACCAAGGGCGCGTTCGCGGCGGTGTTGGAGTGCTGCGGCAGCGTCCGCCGTGACGGCGCGGTCGCACCGCTGGCGCCGGCGCTGCGGCAGCAGCTCGCCGACCGCGTCGACGGCTGGGGCGCCGAGGGCGTGCGCGTGCTCGCGATCGCCACGCGCACGCTGCCCGCGGACGCACCGCTGCGGCACGAGGACGAGCGCGAGCTCGTGCTCGAGGGCTTCCTCGGCTTCCGCGATCCGGTCAAGCCCGGGGCCATCGCCGCGATCGCGTCGCTGCGCGAGCTCGCGGTCGCGGTCAAGGTCGTCAGCGGCGACCACCACGAGGTCGTCCGCCACCTCGCGCGCGAGGTCGGGCTGCGCCCCGATCACCTCCTGACCGGCACCGAGCTCGCGGGCATGCCCGAGGAGGTGCTGCGTCACCGCGTGCTCGACACCGACCTGTTCGCCGAGGTCGACCCCAGCCAGAAGGAGCGCATCCTGCTGGCGCTGCGGCACACTGGCCACGTGGTCGGCTTCATGGGTGATGGCATCAACGACGCGCCTGCGATCCACATCGCCGACGTCGGCATCTCGGTCGAGGGCGCCACCGACGTCGCGCGCGAGGCCGCCGACTTCGTGCTGTTGCGCCGCGATCTCGACACCGTGCGCGACGGCGTGGTGCAGGGCCGCGTGACCTTCGGTAACACGCTCAAGTACCTGCTCACGACCGAGAGCGCGAACCTGGGCAACATGATCAGCATGGCCGCGGCAGCGGTGTTCCTGCCGTTTCTGCCGCTGTTGGCCCACCAGGTGCTGCTCAACAACCTGCTCTCCGACGTGCCCTCGGCGGCGCTGGCCGCCGACCACATCGACGCCGAGGCGCTCGCGCGACCGCAGCGCTGGGATCTGCGCCTGGTGCGTCGGTTCATGCTCGCGTTCGGCCTGCTCAGCGCGCTGTTCGACGGCATCGCGTTCGCGGTGCTGCGGCTGGTGCTCGACGCCGACGCGCCGCTGTTCCGCACCGCATGGTTCTCGTTCTCGCTGCTGACGGAGCTGTTCGTGTTGTTGGTGCTGCGCACGCGACGTCGCGTGTGGCGCTCACGGCCGCATCCAGCGCTCTCGATCAGCACCGCCGCGGTCGCGGTGTTGGCGATCACGCTGCCGCTGTCGCCGGTCGCGGGGCTGCTCGGCTTCGTGTCGCCGTCGGCCACGGTGTGGCTCGCGGTGATCGGGATCGCGGCGGCGTACTGCGCGACCATCGAAGTGGTGAAGCAGCCGCTGCTGCGCGCGATCACACCGCGCTCGAGCTCTGCGGCTGCACGCACGGGCGCAGCGCGAGGCAGTCGCACGCGCGGCGTCACGGCGCCGTGGTGAAAAGCGAAAGCCCCGCGTCCTGGTCAGGAGCGCGGGGCCTTCTTTTCTCTTCGAGTGAGCCCGGTAGGAATCGAACCTACAACCCGCGGATTAAGAGTCCGCTGCTCTACCAATTGAGCTACGAGCCCGTTGGAGGGCGCCTTCTATAGTCGAAAACCACGGGCTTTGGAAGCCCCGATCCGCAGGGGCGGGCACGATCGCGAACAGCGGGGAATTTCGCGGCCGAGGAGGCCCCACGGCGTGGATCGGGCGACGCGCAGGTCCCGGCCACCGCGGGGCCGGCTCGTCGCCGGGGCCGCGCGCGGGAGATCGCGTCCGGGCTCCACGCGCGCATGCGGTCGCGGGCGCTATGCTGCGCGGCGCCGATGCAGGGATCGCTGCCGCCGCGGTCGCGCCGCATGTCGCTGGTGTTGTCGCTCGCGCTGGGCTCGGCGTGCATCCCGGTGCCGCCGGCCGATCCCGCGTCCACCCGCGTGCCGCGCGACGACGGTGACGGCATCGTGATGCGCCCGCGCGCGCCGGGGTCGATCTACGCCGTCGGTGAGATCCGTGGCTTCGAGCTGCGACAGTCGGGCCAGCGCATCGGCGGCTCGTGGGGACGCTACCTCGGCAAGGATGCGGCCGGGCTGCATCAGTTCGAGACCCGCATCGAGCTGACGTTCCCGGGGCGTGCACCCGCGCGCAGCGACGGCGCGCTGTGGCTCGACGATCGCGGACAGCTGGTGCGGGGCTTCGAGCGCAGCAGCGCCTCCGAGCTGCAGTTTCGCCGCGACGGCGATCGCCTGCTCATCACCGACGGCGAGCGCGAGGACGAGGTCACCTACGCGCCGCAACGCCAGGCGACCGCGTTCATGGCCCACTCGGCGATCCTGCACGCGGAGCTGATGTTCGCGCTGCGTGGTCTGCCCTCGCGCGAGCCCAGCTGGCGCTTGCTGTCGCTGTCGGGCGGCGCGCCGGTCGAGTGGTCCGCGCGCGTGGTCGAGTCCGCCGACGACGGCAACCTGGTCGAGCTGCAGACCAGCCTCGGCGAGACCATCACCTTGGTCGACGGTCGCATCGCACGGATCGAGGTCGAGGCGACCGAGCTCGAGATCGTCGCCGAGGCGACGCCGGCGTGGCCCAGCTGGACGGTCGAGGCCCCGCGCACGCTGACGTGGTCCAAGCCCGTCGACGCGCGCTTCGAGGTGCGTCCGCTCGAGCTGCCGGGCAAGCCCGACGAGCCGCTGCTGGCCGGCGAGCTGCTGCTGCCGACCGAGCGCGCCGCGCCGCTGCCGGCGGTGCTCATGCTCTCGGCGACCGGCCAGGAGGATCGCTACGGCTTCGCCGGGCCGCCGCCGGTGGACCTCGGCAGCCACGAGCTCGGCGACGCGCTGGCGCAGGCCGGCATCGCGGTGCTCCGCTTCGACGATCGTGGGCGCGGGCAGAGCGAGCCCGGTCCACGCGGCTTCCTCGCGCAGGTCGACGACGCCCGGCGGGCGCTGGGCACGTTGCTGGTGCAGCCCGAGATCGATCCCGATCGCGTCGTCGTCGTCGGTCACGGCGAGGGCGGGTTGCGGGCGCTGGTGCTGGCCAGCGAGCGCGCAGACGACGTGCACGCGGTCGCGTTGCTGGCGACGCCCGGTCGCCCCTACGAGCAGGTGCTGCGCGCGCAAGCGGCAGCGCGCGTCGAGCAGCTCCCGCCCGACGTGCGCGAGCAGGTGCGGCAGCAGCAGCGCACGATGCTCGACGATCTCGTCAGCGGTCGCGCGGTGCCCGAGGAGCTCGCGCCGCAGGCCCAGTGGTTGCGCGAGGTGTTCGCGGTCGACCCCGCGGGGCTGCTCGCGCGGCTGCGTGTGCCGGTGCTGGTGGCACAGGGCGGCAAGGACTTCGAGGTCGATCCGGTCGCCGACGCGGGCGCGCTCGAGCGCGCCGGCAAGCGCCGCGGCAAACTCTCGGTGCGGCGCTACCCCGAGCTCGATCACCTCTTCAAACCCGAACCCGGCCTGTCCTCGCCGGAGCGCTACCTCATCGAGCGTCGCGTCGACACCACCTTCATCACCGACGTCATCGCGTGGGTCGACCGCGTCACGCGGACCGGCGAGCGCGGCCGCAAGGCTCAGGCCGCCGGTCGCACCGCGAGATCGAGCGACGGCGCGAGCAAGTAGCCGTCGTCGTCGCTGAGCAGCACCGCGCGCAACCCCATCTGCCGCAGCGACGCGATCGCCACGTGCAGGCGATTGCGGGCGGCCTTGGCCTGGATGCGCTCGCCCGGCCATGCCGCGGCGATCAGGCCGTCGGGACTCACGGCGGTGCCGGGGCGCAGGGCCCGCGCCGCGACCAACGCTCGCACCAATCGCCGCAGCGGCGCGCGCCGCCGCAGATCCACCCGTCGTTCACCCAGCTGTAGCAACGTCGCGTCGTCGTCCACGACCAATGCGTGGGGGCAAGCATCGCAGTCCGGCACCATCGCGGGCCTTGTCGAGCAAAGCCCGTTCCACCGTTGCACCCGCGACCGCACTGCAGTCGCGACGCGAGTCCGACGGTCGATCGAGGTCCTACAGGCGCGCACCGACGCGCAGAACAGTGCGAGCGCCAGCGGTGGCCACTGTTGCAGCCGCCGTGGCGCTCGCCCGATCGCACGCGATCACAGACTGCCGAGCAGCTGCGCGCGCTTGTTCTTGTACTCGTCCTCGGTCAGCAGGCCCGCGTCGAACGCGGCCTTGAGCGCGCGCAGCTTGTCCTCGAGCGACTGCGGGGCCGCAGCGGCCGGGGCCGCCGGGGCGGCTGCGGGCGCGGCTGCGGCCGGTGCTGCGCCGGGCTGCGGCGGGTAGCCCGGCGGCGGCGGATAGCCCGGCGGCGGCGGATACCCCGGCGGTGGGTAGCCCGGCGGCGGGTAGCCCGGCGGCGGATAGCCCGGCGGGTACGGCATGACCTGGCCCATCGTGCCGGCCATGACCTGGCCCATGCCCACGCCCATGCCCATGCCCATGCCGGCCTGCATCACGCCCGACGCGGCACCGGGCGTGCGCGCGGCGTCGCGGACCGCCTGCATGCCCTCCCACGCCATGGTGTTGTCGACGCCGCGGGCCGACTGCGCCGCGGCGGCGTCGAGCGCCTTCTCCACCTCGGGCGGCAGCGAGATGTTCTCGACCATGAAGTTGGTCAAGGTGATGCCGAGCTTCTTGAAGTCCTCTTCGATCGTGCCGCGCACCGCGTTGGCGAGCACGTCGTAGTGCGCGGCCATGTCCGCGACCGACAGCTCGCTCTTGCCCGCGGCCTGCGAGAACGCCGAGACCATGCGCGGCTTGAGGAAGCCCTCGATCTCGTCGGTCGAGACCAGGCCCTGCGTGCCCACGACCTCGTCGAAGAACAAGCGCGGCTCGGTGATCTTGAAGGTGTACGCGCCGTAGGCCCGGATGCGCACGCGGCCGGGGCGGCCGCCGACCGAGAACTCGGGGTCGCGCACGAGCACGGGGTTGGCGGTGCCCCACTTCTGGTCGAGGTACTGCCGCAGGTTGATGAAGTAGATCTCGACCTTGAATGGGCTCTCGAAGCCGTACTTCCAGCCACGCAGCGTCGAGAGGATCGGGACGTTCTGCGTCGACAGCGTGTGCGTGCCGGGGCCGAACACGTCGGCGGCCTTGCCTTCGTTGACCAGCACCGCGGCCTGCCCGGGGCGACAGATCAGCTTCGCGCCGTTCTTGACCTCGTGGTCTTCATCGGGGAAGCGCCACACCAAGGTGTAGTTGGTGTCGTCGAGCCACTCGATGATGTCGATCAGCTGGCTCTTGATGAAACTGATGATGCCCATGGCTGTTGCTGCTCCTCGAAACCCGAATCCGTAGCGAATCGGCGCACGCGGGGCCGAAGAAGCGTGCGCGCGTGTACTGGGAGCGGCAGGGGCCCATTCCCGCCGCCGGCGCATCGCGCGTCACAGCTGGACGCGCGCGGCCTCCTGCTCGAGCTCACCGAACTCGCGGTTGCTCATGCCGAACGCATCGGCGATCTCGCCGAGCGCGCGGCGCTCGCCGTCGGTGAAGCGGCCGTCGGCCTTCACCATCGCGACCGCGGCGCGGATGAAGATGCGGCGCAGGAAGCTGGTCTCGAGCGCGACCGCGAGGTCCTCGGGACCGAACACGCCCTTGCTCAACTCTTCGAGCGAGACCGTCGCGCCGGTCTCGCGCAGCAGGTTGCGCAGCAGATCCTCTTCGCGCGGTTCCATGCCGTCGCACGCTGCGACGAAGTAGAGCCCGCGCGCGAAGGCTTCGATGGTGGAAGGGGGGAGTCCCGGGCCGGTCGTCACCATGGCGACCGAGCGTACCCGATCTGTCCCGCGGCCTGCCTCGTCGCGCTACTCGACGGTGAATTCGCGCGTGTACAGCACCTCCGGCGCGTCGCCGTCGGCCGGTTGCGCGGCGACCTCGACCCGCCAGGGACCGACCTGGTGCGGCGCGACCTCGACGCTCGCGGCGTGCTGCAGGGTGCTGGCGGGGCCGAGCGTGCCCGGCACGACGATCGCCGAATCACCGTGGATCCAACGGAACGTCACGGCCCGCGGGGCGTCGATGCCGTCGGCGCGGACGTGCAAGTGGATGGTGCCCACGTCGGCCGCGAAGCGGTCGCGGTCCTGGACCGCGCCGGTGGCCTCGTTCGCCAACACGCTCGACAGGTGCACGACGGCGGCGCGCTGCGGCGCGGCGCGATCGATCGAGAACTGCGACTGATCGCGCGTGGACTCGGGCGGCGGCGTGCGCAGCAGCCCGTCGGCCTCGAGTTGGTCGGAGGTGATCGGCGCATCTGCGCAGCCCCATGCGGGCGCGAGCGACGCGAGGCCGAGGACGAGGAACGTTGCACGCGGGAGCCGCACGGTTGCCCGACCGCAGTACAGATCCCGTGCCAGCCCCGCCGCGATCGGGATGTCGAACGCTTCAGAGGGATCGCTCCGAGGGCTTTGCGACGATGAGCAGCGACGCCGAAACGAAAAGTAGATCCGTCCCGCGGGCCGGGCGGGGTATGCTCGCCGGCGCTTCGATGCGGCGTCTGGCTCCGATCCTCGTCGCGCTCGCGTTGGGCTGCGGGCGCACCGACGCGTCGGCCCCGGTCGAAGATTCCAAACCCGCGGCCCAGGACGATGCGGAGCCCGAGGCGCCGCAGCCACCGGACCTCTCGCAGCACGCGTTCCCGCTGCTGGTGTGGTCGGCGTTCGAGGTGGAGCAGGACTACTTCGACAAGTCGCGGCTCGATCCCCGGGGGCAGCTGGTCGCGGCCGCCGAGGCGCTGGGCCTGCACACGCCCGAGTTCTTCGCCGAGGTCGCCGGCGACACGCTCAAGGTGCGCGTGCGCTCGGCCACCGCCGAGTTCGCACTGGGCGACCTCGGCAGCGTCACCGGTGCGGCGATCCGGCTCGAGCAGGTCCTCGAGTTCGCGCAAGGCGTGCTCGACCTCGAGCCCGAGGCGCTGCACGAGCTCGAGTACGCCGCGATCAACGGGCTGTTCGCGCCGCTCGATCCGCACACGATCCTGCTGACGCCGGAGCAGCACGCCGACCTCGGCGTGCGCACCAAGGGCGAGTTCGGAGGCGTCGGCGCGCAGATCCGCAGCGAGGCCCGCCGCATCGTCATCGTCGGCGTGCTGCCGGGCATGCCGGCGGACAAGGCCGGCGTGGTCGCGGGCGACGTCGTGCTCACGATCGATGGCGAGTCGACCGTCAACATGACCTCCGAGGAGGCGCAGCAGCGCCTGCGCGGACCGGTGGGCTCGAAGGTCGCGCTGGTGTTGCTGCGCGGGCGCAAGCGCGTCAGCGTCGAGGTGTACCGCGACACCATCAAGATCGAGAGCGTGCGCGCGGTGCAGCTGCCCGATGGCGTGGCGTACCTCGCCGTGAGCGGATTCCAGGAGACCACCGCCGCCGAGGCCCGCAAGGCGCTCGAGGGCCTCGGCGAACCCAAGGCGGTGGTGCTCGATCTGCGCGGCAACTCCGGCGGCGTGTTGCTGCAGGCGTCGCAGATGATCGACGACTTCGTCGCGCGCGGCGAGCTCGTGGTCGTGCGCAGCGCCGGCGGCGACGAGATCGCCGAGGCCGAGGAACCCACGGTGGTGCCGCTGGCGGTACCGGTGGTGGTGCTGGTCGACGAGGAGTCCGCCAGCGCCGCCGAGATCGTCGCCGGCGGCTTGCAGGCCCTGGGCCGCGCGGTCGTGGTCGGTCGCAGCAGCTTCGGCAAGGGCACGGTGCAGATGGTCCGCGCCGCCGCGCCCTACGGCCAGGAGCTCGCGCTCAAGCTCACCGTGGCGGAGTGGATGGTCGCGGGCAAGCGGCCGATCCAGACCCGCGGCGTCGTGCCCGATCTCGTGCTCGCGCCGGTCGAGCCCTCGGGCGTCGCCGCGGTCGCGCGCTTCTACGACGAGGAACGCTTCGAGCGCGCGCGCGAGCGCTCGCGCATCGCCCACCTGCCGTCGGCGCGGCACGAGCTCGCCGACACCGCGGCCCAGGCCGATCGCGACGCGCTGCGGCTGCGCTACCTCGCGGCCGCGCCGGCCGAGCCCAGCGGCCCGCGCGAGCTCGCCGACCCGGAGATCGGCGTCGCATTCGAGCTCGGCCGCGACCTCGCCGCGGTCGCACCGGGCAACGCGCGCAGCGACACCCTGGTCGCGACTGCGGCGCGGTTGTCGGCGCGCGAGGACTTCCGCATCGCGGCCGCGCTCGCGCGCGCGGGCGTGGACTGGAGCGCGCCGCCGGCCAACCCGCCCAAGCCCGATCTCGCCGCGAGCATGACGATCACGCCGAACACGCCGGTCGTCGCCGGCGAGCCGTTCGGGCTCACGCTCACGGTCGAGAACCGCGGCGATGCGCCGGTGCACCGCGTGCACGCCATCACCGACTGCGTGCACGACGAGCTCGACGGCATCGAGATCATGGTCGGGCAGGTTCCCGCCGGCGGTCGCGTGACGCGGGAGATCACGCTGCACGTGATGCCGTGGCACAACGGCTTCGTCGACGCCATCGACGCGAGCGTCCACGTGGGCGAGCCCGGCGAGCAACCGCTCACGCGCGCGCGTGCGATGTTCGAGATCGCGGACGGACCGCGGCCGGCGCTGGCGTACGAGTACTGGATCGTCGACGACGCGACGCTGGCCGAGCGCGCGCCCGCGCGACCGGTGCCCGAGGACGGCAGCGAGCGCAGCGCCCACGTCGTCGCCGGCAACGGCGACGGCGCGCTGCAGCCGGGCGAGCGCGTGTTGCTGGGCTTCGTCGCGCACAACCTCGGCACCGGCGAGAGCCCCAGCGTGCGCGCGTTGGTGCGCAACCTCAGCGGTCGCCAGGGTCTGCTCGAGGAAGGCTTCGTCTCGGTCGGTCGGCTCGCGCCGGGCCAGTCGCGCGCGGGCGCGTTCGGGTTGACCGTCAGCGAAGGCGCCGATCCGTCGCTGCCGGTCGAGCTCGAGCTGGTGCTCGGCGACGCGACGCTGCGGCTTTCGGCGCAGGATCGCCTGCGCTTCCGCGTGCTGCCGTCGCGGCCGGGCTACACCGCCGGACGCTCGCGCGTGCAGGTGGGCTCCGAGAGCGCGCGGCTGTACGCGGGCGCGCATCCCTCGGCCGCGGTCGCGGCGACCGCCGACTCGGGCGCGCAGCTCGACGTGCTCGGCAAGCTCGACGGCTATCACGTGCTCGACGGCGGCGGCCTCGGTCGACGCTGGTTCTTGCCAGCCGACCTCGCGGGGCTCGGACCCGCGGTGGGCAAGGGCGCCGCCGCAGCCGTGCACCCGCGCATCCAGGTGCGCCCGCCGACGGTCGAGCTCGCCGCGCTGCCGCGCACGACCAAGGCTGCGAGCATCGAGCTCTCGGGCACGGTGCGTCACCCCGAGCGCGCCCGCGACGTGGTCGTGCTGGTGCGACCGCCCGGCACCGCGCAGGTCGATCACAAGGTCTACTTCCAGGCCAACGACGCGAGCACCGGCGCGGCCGCGACCTCGCTCGACTTCCGCACCGCGGTGCCGCTGGCACCGGGCGGCAACCGCATCACGATCCTCGCGCGCGACGGCGCCAAGGTCGTGCAGCGGCACGACGTCTGGGTCTATCGCGAGCCCGAGTGAGGCTTGCCGCGCGGCTGCGCGGGCGCGGGCGCGGGTACGGGCGCTTCGGGGCCCTGCGCGGCGTACTGCGGACCGGCGGCCTCGCTGCCGCCGGTGACGACCGCGACGCGCACGCGCTCGTCGACGTCCGGTGGCAGCGCGCCGAGCTCGCGCACGCGCACGCGGCCCGGCT
>JAIBBS010000036.1 GCA_019694555.1 Nannocystaceae bacterium | reverse complement strand
ATCCGTGCGCGCACGGCTGGTGCGCCGTCGGCGAGTGCGTCGGCATGATCGTCGACCACGACGGCAACCTCGTCGATCCCGGGGTGTGCTGCACCGACGACGAGTGCCTCGAGGGCTGAGGCACAGCGTGCCACGCCGTCGTGACCGATCCGCAGCGGCGCACCGCGTCGCCCGCACAACGTGCGGGCCGCGGGCCCGGCCGTGCACGGTCGCGGGTGCTAGCCTCGCGTCGAGGTACGATGGCGCCGCGGATCAACGTCAAGCGCGTACTACTGGGCGGCCTGGTCGCCGCGCTCGTCATCAACCTGAGCGCGATCACCATGGTCCCCGCGGTGGGCGATCAGATGGATCAGGCGTTGGGTCGCGTCGGCCTGCCACCGCTACCGGCGTGGTCGTACGCCTACTTCATGCTCGTGTCGTCGAGCCTGGGCATGGTGCTGGTGTGGCTGTATGCGGCCGTGCTGCCGCGCTTCGGCCCCGGGCCGCGCACCGCGATCGTCGTGGCGCTGGTGCTGTGGTTGGTGGCGTACTTCTTCGCCAACGTCGCGATGGTCGTCTACGGGTTCATGCCCGTGCGCCTGACCGTGATCGGCACGGTGTGGGGCCTGGGCGAGCTCGTGCTGGCGAGCCTGGTGGGCACGCGGTTGTATCGCGACGCGTAGCCGCGCAGCGCCGCACCCTCGGGCGACGCTGCGGGTGCGCCCGCGTCAGCCGGTCGGCACGCCGCCGGTGATGACGATGTCGTCGATCCACACGCGGTCGGAGCCGGCGCTCACGCTGCCGTCCTTGCTGTAGCGCCACTCCAACGTGTGCGCGCCCGCAGCGACGTTGTAGCTCTCCATCTGCGTGGCGTTGGTGCCGGACCACTCCTCCTGCAGCACGTTGTCGACGTAGAACTGCAGGTAGTCGTAGCTCGACTCGCTGCTCTCCTTGTGACTGAACGCGACCGTGCCTGCGATCGCGAAGTTCACGGGCAGCACGAAGCCGGAGGTCTGGCTGTCGGCGATGTCGCCGCTGGCGCCCGAGTACGTGCCGGCGATGGGGCTGGTGCTGTCGACGATCCAGTCCGCGACGCCGCTGCCGGAGAACTCGCCTGGCACCACGCCGGCCTCGAAATCCTGGATGTACTGCCCGCCACTGCAGCCGCTGAAGTCATACGAGCACGTCGCGGCGTTGCACCCGAGGTTGCCCATCTCGAAGCCGATCGTGACGCAGTCCTGACCCGCGAGATCGGCACCGTCGCAGGCCTCGGTGCCCTCGACCAGGTCGTTGCCGCACAGCGAGCAGCCGCTGGTGTCGAACAGGCAGCTCTTGGGATTGCAGATGATCTCGCCGTCGGTGAAGCCCTCGCTCTCGCAGGTCACACCGCCGGGCACCACGCCCTCGCAGTCCTCGGCGGCCTCGAGCACACCGTTGCCGCAGTTGTAGCAACCGGAGCTGTCGTAGGTCTGGCACGACGCCGTGCACAGCAGCGTGCCGCCGTTGAAGCCCAGCGACACGCACGAGATGTCGCCGAAGTCCTCGCCGTCGCAGATCTCGTCGCCGCTGACGACGCCGTCGCCGCAGTCGCCGGTGCCCGACTCGCCCGAGCTGGTGTCGGGGTCGACCGTGGGATCGGTCGTCATCGTCGTCGCGGTCGTCGCGGTGGTCGACGCAGTCGAGCTCGACTCCTCGGAGCCGCTCGCGGTGGTCGCGTCGAGCGTGTCGGACGCTGCCCCGCTGCTGCCGCTGCCTTCGGTGACCTGATTGAACGGGTCACCGTCGACCGTCTTGGGGGCGCAGGCGAGTCCAGCACTGAAACAAAGCAAGGCAGTGTTGCGCACGATCTCAAGGTACCACCGCGGCTTGCGTGAAGGGAACCGCTCGCGATGCGGGCGCGAAGGTGTCGGTCATGCGCCCATACCTGACATTTTCGCCCCGCTCGCGGCAGGGGCTCTTTGGCCTCACTGCCACGGCGGGCGCGGGCCATACGCGGGCAGCTCGTCGCCCTGCTCGTACGCACCGAGGTCGGGCGCCGCACCGGCGTGCGCGAAGCCGGGGATCGGCTCGCCCGCGTCGATCGCGACGGACCCTGCGGCCAACCGCAGGTCCTGCGGCATCGCACCCGGGAACGCCGCATCGGGGATCCCGATCGCCATCGCGAAGACCGACAAGTCGAGCTCGATCGCGTGCACCTCGGTGGTGTTGGCCTGCAGCTCGGCCAGGCTGGAGAACCCGACGCCGCCGACGTTGCCGCTGAACATGCCTGCGGTGGAGCCATAGCCGTCGTAGTCGAGGTCGACCATGCTCGCGGCGCTGAGGTCGATCACGTCGCCCTCGCCGTTGTCGTAGCCGTTGTAGCTGGCACCCGGACCGCCCAGGAACAGGTTGTTGCGGAAGTGCTGCCGCGAGAACACGTCCTCGGTGTAGGTCGACAGCGCGTCACCCATCTTCACGATGGTGTTGTGCCACGCGACGTCGCCGACGCTGCCGCGCTGCAGCTTGAACGCCTGCAGCGCGGAGTTGTACAGCGCGTTGCGGATGAAGTAGGTCGGTCCGCCCAGGCCCGGCTGCGACGACATGCCCATGAACACGTTGGTGAAGCGGTTGCCCAGGATGCGGCAGTCGTGGAAACAGAAGTCGGCCTCGACGCCGTCGTCTGCGGCCTCGGAGATCTCGTTGTACAGGATGTCGATGCTGTACTGGTCGATCGCGCCGTCGTCTTCGATCAGCGAGATGCAGTCCCGGAAGCCGCGCACGCGGTTGTGCTCGATGACGTGTCCCGGGCCGGTGACCTCGATGCCCTCGCCGATGTTGTCGCCGTCGACACCGAGCGAGGTCTCGGCCCACACGGTCTGGCCCTCGACCAGGTTGTCGGCGATGTACAGGTTCTCCGCGCGGGTCTTGGTGACGATGCCGTCCTCGTTCGCGAGCACGTGATTGCCGATGATCGCGAGGTCGGTCGCATCGTTGAACTTGATCTGCCCGTGGACCTCGAGCCCCTGCACGAGGACGTGGGCGCGACCGTCGATGCGCACGTCACCATCGATCACCGCGTCGCCGGCGGCGCGGATCGTCAGCGGCGAACCCTCGGCGCCGTCGCTGGTCACGGTGAAGCCGGCGTAGGTGCCCGCGGCCAGCTCGAGGATGTCGCCGGGCCCGGCGCTGGCGAGCGCGCCGTCGAAGCTGCCGGGATCGACCGCGATGACGTTGCCGTCGTCGGGCGGCGCGGGCACCGGACGCGTGGTCGCCTGCAGCGTGCGGATCTCGCAGCCGCCATCGGGGTCCGACAGCGCCAGCTCGACCTCGTAGTCGGTGCCGGGCGACAGCCCGAACACGGTACCGGCGTGCTTGTTGGGCCAGTCGAAGCCCTCGACGGTACCGGCGGGGATCCGCCGCAACGTGGTGCCCTCGCGCCAGCTGCCGCCGAGCTCGCGCACGCGCACGGTCACGCGACCGTTCTCGTTGGTGTCGCCGTCGACGAGCCACTGCACCGTGAGGTGCTCGAGCGTCGGCGAGGGCAGGCTCGCATCACCCGGCGTGGTGCCGAGCTCGTCCACCGCGGGGCCGATGCCATCGCAATCGGGCGGTGGCGGCTCCTCGGTGTCGCCGACGGTGGTGTCGGCGCTGTCGCTGGTCGACATCGACGTGCCCGCGGTGTCGGTGCCGGCGCTGCTGCCCATCGTCGCCGAGGCGCTCGCGCTGGCGCTCGCGCTCGCGGAGCTGCCCTCGCTCGAGCCGGTGCCACCGCCATCGCCCGCACCACCGCCGTGGCACGCCGATCCGAGCACGAACGCAGGGAGCAGTCGAAGAGGGAGCCGCGCCATGACAGCACGGTACCACGGGCGGGCCGGCGTCAACGCGGGCCGCGGGGAATCTGCGGCGGCTGGATCACGCGCGCTTGGCCCACCGGCGGCAGCGTGAACGGTTGCAGCCCCTGCTTGGTCGCCTCGAGGAACACCAGCTTGTCGCTGTCGAGCCGTTCATGGAAGCGGAACAACACCGATTGCGGGCCTTCGTTTTCCGGCGCGCGCAGGATCTTGGCCTTGAACACGCCCACATCGACGACCTCACCCTCCTCGAGCGCGTCGCGGGGGTTGCGGAACAGCGCCTCTTGGAAGTCGACGTGGATGAACGGGCCGATGGCCGACAGCTCGATGGTGTGATCGTCGAGCGTGCGCACGAGGTGACGGCGGATGTCCATCGCCAGCGCGTGCCACGACTGCGGCACCGGTCGGCCCAGCACGTCCATGGTCTCGAGGCCGTAGATGCCGGTCACGAGGTCGGGCGTGATCAGCACGAGCACGTGGCGACCCGACAGATCCATCGCGTGCACCGGCGGGCTGTCGAAGAACTCGCGATGGGCCTCGCGCACGTCCGCCAGCGCCGCCAGCTGCATGCGCACGAACAGCGCGTCGCCGACGACGTGCTCCCACAGCATCGGCAGCATCAGCAACGACGCGCCGATGCGACGCAGCAGCCCCGCGAAGCGGCCGACGCGGCGCAGCCACATGCGCACCAGCGCGACCATCATCGCGGCGAAGAACGTCGCACCGCCCAGCGCCGGGATCCCGATCGCGCGCGTCGCCGGTGGGATCGCGGCCAGCGGCAACAGCCCCAGCAGGCTGCCCCAGACGATCACGGCCACGCCCCGACGCTCGCGCGGCGTGAGGTGGTCGCGGCAGGCCCGCCACAGCCACGCGATCGCGGCCGCGGTGACGATGCCTGCGAGCCACGCGTGTCGCCACGAGCGTGCCGGCGGATCGAACTCGATGCCGCGGAACACCGCCGGCGGGATCCCGGTCCAGCCGTAGCGCATCCACAGCCGCTCGGTCTCGCCGGGCAGACCGATGAGCACCTCGGAGGCCATGCGCAGCAGTCGGTTGGCCAGCTCGGCGAAGAACGTGCCGGGATCGCTGAGCGGATCGACGTAGGTCGTCGCACCGTAGACGCCGCAGCCGATCACGACGTAGGCGATGGCGAACACCGCCGCCGCGGCCGCGGCCGGTGCCATCGCGAGCATGCGCTCGCGCCAGCGACCGCGGCCGCAGAACAGCTCCCAGCTGCCCAGCAGCGCCAGCACGCTGATCGCGTACTCGCCGGCCGCGAACGCCAGGCCCCACAGCGCCAGCTCGATCGCGATGCGCCCTCGTGCGCTGCGCAGCGGCGCGTCGGCGCTGCGCCAGCGGGTGTGGACCCACAGCGCCGCGAAGCCGAACACCGCCGAGATCATCGCGCAGCGGTTGGCCAGCCAGCTCGCGGTCCATGCCAAGGGCTCGTCGACGGCGTAGGCGACCAGCGCGACCGCGGCGATGCGCAGGCCGACCCAGCCGCGCAGCAGGCGGTGCGCCGCGAACAACAGCAGGCCCATCCACGCGAACGAGTGCACGTGCGGCCAGATCGAGTCGCGCGGCAGCACGCGACCGTCGAACCACACCAGCACGCTCGACAGCGGCCGCAGGTGCGCGAAGCGGAAGTGCGGCACGGTCCACCACGGCAGCGATCCCTTGGCCGTGTGCATCGCCGTGGACGCGGGATCGTCGAGCGCGAAGAAGTACAGCGACCAGGGCGACTTGGGCCCGAACAGCCCGTCGATGTAGCCCAGCTGGAACAGGTCGTCGGCCAGCGGGCCGAAGCGCAGCGCCGGCGCGTACAGGATCACCGCACCGATCACGACCAGCGCGACGATGACCGCGTCGATGCGACGCCAGCGGGCCATCAGACCCGGCCGCACGCGCGTGCTGCGACGAGCGCTCACGTCACCGCTCGCCATACCACGTAGCACGCGCACACGAACGTGATGCCCGACAGCAGCCGCAGCCGGTTCCACACCGCGGGGATCGGTCGGTCGCGCATCGGCGTGAACACGGCCGCGATCGCCGGCGCCGCCACCAGCGGTCCGAATGCCGTCAGCGCGAACACGGCGGCGGCGGCCGCGAGCACGCGCGCGAGGCCAGCGGTCGCGGGCGCGCCCAGCACCACGGCGGTGGTCCGGATCTCGCGGCTGCGATCGGTCTGCACGTCGCGCAGCACCTGCACGCACTCGAACACGCCGGAGAACAGCCCCAGCAGCACCAGCAGCGGCAGCACCGTGGCGATGCGATCGCCCGGTACACCCACCAGCGGCATCGCCACGCCCCAGGCCATCATCGCCGCGACGTCGACGAACGGCCGCCGCTTGAGCACCGCGGAGTAGGCCCAGCACACGCCCCCGCCGACCACCAGCGGCAGCCACAACCCACCGCCGTGGATCAGGGCCCAGATCGCGAGCACCGCGACCAGCAGCAACTGCACGCGCACGGCCGCGCCGCGGTGCGCGAGCAGGAACTCGGTCTTGCTGCGCTCGCGTCCGCTCGCGCCCAGATCGACCTCGCCGTCACAGAAGTCGTTGTTGAGATAGACCAGCAGGTTGAGCGTCAGCCCGAACGCGAGTCGAACGCCGAGCTCGAGCAGCGGCAGCTGCAGCACCAGCGCCAGCGCCAGCGCACCGGCGAGGTTGGCCATCTCCAGGCGCCGCAGGCGATAGCTCGCGACATCGAGGAGGATCTGGAGCTCTGCGCGCAAGCGGGGACCGGGCGGGATGGTCCCACGTCCGCGGGCGGGCTGTCAGTAGCGGTGTACGATCGCGAAGTCGGCCGGGTGCGGCGCCGGCACGCGGAAGAACCCCACGGGATCGCCGGCCAGCGCGCTGCGGACGATGCTGCAGTCGGGCTCGCACACCAGCGTGTCCGACCAGTGGTAGCGGACCAGGACCTCGCGCTGTGGATCGGTGCCGCGGATCTCGATGCGGTTGGTCGACACCGCGAGCTGGCCCTGCGGCGGATCGAGCAGGTGGGTCGCGGCGCGGACCTTGAAGATGCGAAACGGGTGCAGCTCCGCGACGCGCTGCAGCGCCTCGTTCTTGTCCCACCACGGCGACAGCTCGCGCGGCGACGACACCACGACCCAGCGGATGCCGTAGGTCTTGGCGTAGGCCTCGAGCTCGGGCGCGGGCACGATGCCCTGCGGTCGACGACGCAGCAGGTTGGCCCAGCTGTGCTCGAGGTTGCGCCAGATGAAGCCGCCCATGATCTGCGCGTCGGTCTTCCACGCCAGCTGCTCGCCCCAGCTCCAGCCCTCGACCAACCACCGGCCCTGACCGTCGTCGTGCGCGCTGACCCACTTCGCGAGGTCGTCGCGGTGCCAGTTGGCGTAGCTGTAGTCGACCGGCGGGATGTGGCCCAGCGCCGAGAACAACACCTTCTCGCCGTGCGGCAACGGTCGCACCGTCGGCAGCGAGCGCGCGGTGAAGTACAGCACGTCCTGCGCCAGCCACAGCATGGCGATCGCCGTCAGGGCCAGCAGCGTGCGTCGCACCACCGGTGTCGCGCCGGCGAACCATCGCTCGCGCCAGGCCGTGTCGAGCAACGCCGCCGCGGGCATGGTCGCGAGCAAGCCCAGCGGTGCGACGTGGCGGTGCGGCTGCACGTGCGACAGCGCCGTGGCACCGCCGAGGTACGCGAACAGGGCCAACACCACCAGCGTGGCGCCGATGGGCAGCGCGCGGGGATCACCGCGGCGCCACCACATCGCACAGCCGGCCGCGCCCAGGCCCACGATCGCCAGGCGAAATGCGGTGCGCGACGCGAGGATGCCGGTGACCGCGGGATCGTCGAGCAGTCCGAAGATGTCGTAGACGATGGCGGCGAGGCTGCGATCGCCGAACAGCGACGAGTCGAGGATCCACGACCACCACTGCGCCGCGACCCGCAGCCACCACAGGTTGGCCGCGACCGTGAACGCGGCCATGCCCCACACCGCGAGGTGACCGCGGCGATCGAGCGTGCGCGCGCCCGCGAGGTAGACCGCGGTCATCGGCGTGACCAGCAGCAGGAACGAGTACGGATGCACGAGGTGGCACAGCGCCATCAGCAGCGCCACGCCGACGCCGGTCACGACACCACGACGTCGCCACCAGCGGATGAACAGCGCCAGCGGCAGCAGGAACAACCAGCTCGCGGTCGCGTACGCGATCATGCCGACGTACCAGCACCAGTGCAGCCACGAGTCGAAGCTCCACAGCAGCACCGCCAGCGCGGCCGCGCCCAGCGACGCGCGCGCGCCCAGCTCGAGCCAGCGCGCCGCGAGGTACACCGCGGGCACCACGCCCAGGTGCGCGACGATCACGAACAGGTTGAACGCGGCCGCCTGCGACAGCCCCGCCTCGGTGCCCAGCCACGTGAACACCGCCCACCCGATGTTGTCGGCCTCGAAGATCGTGCCGGTCGGGTAGCCCGCGACCAGCCTCGGATCCCAGACCCAGTGGTGGCCGAAGCGTGCGAGGCCCTCGACCATGCGCCAGGCCTGGTGGATGTGGGTGTCGAAGTCGAGGCCCGCGACCGGCCGGGGCTGCAGCAGCTCCGCGCCGCCGAAGTACCGCAGCAGCAAGACCTGCGCCCCGAGCAAGGCGAGCAGCGCGAGCGCGTGGACCGCGATGCCCGTGCGAGATCGCGCGGACCGGACAGTGGGCTCGGCCGATGCGATCGCGGGCGCGGACACGGACGGGATGCGCGCTCACGGTATCACGGGCCGCGCCGCGCACGCTTCGCGCGTCGATGCGCGGCGATCGTGCGCGGCTTGCCCCTCACCGCCCCTCACCGCCCCTCACCGATTGCTGGGGCGGCGGCGGCGGCACGGGGGTCCGCCGCGGGACTGTGCACGATCGGTCGCGCCGCACACGCGCGCGGGCGGGGCGGCCGCGTGCGTGGTCCTCGCAATGCGCCACGAAAGCGGTAGGCTCGGAGACTGAAATGACGAGACCCATCCTGCTGATCGAGGACAACGGCGACGATGAGGCCCTCGTGCGACGCGTGCTCTCGAGCGCGCGCCTGCCCAACGACGTGATCGTCGCACACGACGGCGCCGAAGCGCTCGACTACCTCTTCGCGCTCGGCGACTACCGCGATCGCAACCTCGGTGAGCAACCGAGCCTGGTGCTGCTCGACATCTCATTGCCCAAGGTCGACGGTTTCGAGGTGTTGCGGCAGATCCGTGCCGACCCCCTGACCAAGCGTCTGCCGGTCGTGGTGCTGACGTCCTCGACCGAGCAGAAGGACGTCCTGACCAGCTACGACGTCGGCGCGAACAGCTACGTGGTGAAACCCTCGGACCTCGAGAAGTTCCTCGAAGCCGCCAAGGTCCTGGGCCGCTACTGGCTGCAGCTCAACGAGCCCGCCCCCGCTGCGCCTTGTTGAGGTCGGCGGACCCGGCCTGATCCCACGCGCTGCCGTCCGCTGATCTCCTCCATTGATCCTGATCGATCGGCCACTGCCGCTGCGGATCCCTCGCGGATCGCGATCGCGGTATTCTGCCGAGTCGGTGACCTCGCTGCACGCATCGCGGCGTTTGCCGTTCGAGACCGCCCGGCTGGCGCTGGCGCGCGTGCGGCTCGACACCGCCGAGGATCTCGAGGCGGTCGCGGACCGGGCCACGCGGATCTGCGCCGAGGCGCTCGCGGTCGAGCGCGTCGGCATCTGGCTGTTCGGGGACGACGGCGTGCTGCAGTGCATGACCAGCTACGCGCGCTCGGCCCAACGCCACCAGCACACCGGCGTGCTGCTCGCGGCGACGTTCCCGACCTACTTCGCGGCGCTCGAGAGCCGTCGCGTGATCGCGGCCGACGACGCCCGCGACCACCCGTTGACGCGCGAGCTGACCGCGAGCTACCTCGAGCCCAACGGCATCACGTCGATGCTCGACGCGCCGGTGTTCCGCAGCGGTCGACTGTTCGGCGTGCTGTGCCACGAGCACATCGGCAGCCCGCGGCAGTGGACCCCCGGCGAGATCGCGTTCGCGTCGGCGGTGGCGGAGGTGGTCGCGCTGGTGTTCGAACAGGCCGAGCGCGCGCGCGTCGAGGCCGAGCTGCGCGAGACCACCGCGCGTGCGCGCGAGATGGATCGCCTGCTCGAGGTCCGCCGCCTCGCGCTGGGTGTGGCCCACGACTTCAACAACGTGCTGACCTCGGCGCTGGGGCTGTGCGAGGCCATCGAGGCGCCCCTGGCCGGTGACTCGCCGGCGCAGCTGCACACGGAGATGCGCGAGGTGCTCGAGGTCGGGCGCAAGCTGGCCGCGCAGCTGATGCACTTCGCGGCCCCGCGCAGCGAGGACGCGACCGCGACCGCGACCCCGGCGCTCGCGGCCCTGCGCACCACCGAGCCGGTGCTGCGCATGCTGCTTCGACCGCGGGCGCTGCTCGACCTCGCGACCGCAGGCCAGGAGACCACCGTCGCGCTGCGGCCGCTGGAGTTCGAACAGCTGGTGCTCAACCTGTGCATCAACGCCCGCGACGCGATCCTCGAGCGCGGCACCGTGACGGTGCGCGCCCAGGGTGGCGAACAACTCGTGCTCGAGATCCGCGACGACGGCACCGGCATGAGCGACGAGACCAAGCAGCACCTGTTCGAGCCCTACTTCACGACCAAGCCCACCGGCACCGGCATGGGTCTGCCGCTGGTGCTCGAGCTGGTCCAACGCGTGGGCGGCTCGCTCGAGGTCGACAGCGGTCCCGGTCGCGGCACGATCATGCGCGTGCGACTGCCCCGCTGCGGCTGATCGCCGGCGTCGCTCGAGCGGGAGACGACTCCGCGTGTGCGCAGCGACGCTCAGCCCAGGCGCTTGCTCGCCTCGAGCGCCTCGCTGGCGTAGCCACGTCGCAGCAGCGCCCGCACCAGCGCGCGTCGGTGCAGACCGCTGGCGATGAGCCCGTCCATCGCGTCCTGGATGCCCAGGCGCAACAGACTGGGCACGCCGATGTCGCGCAGCCGCCTGCGACCGAGCGCTGCGATCGCGGCGCGATCGTGGGCCTGGCCGCGACCGGCGACGCCACCAGCGAGCACGCCGGTGTGCAGCGCCTGCCAGATGCCCTCGCCCGCGAGCGGGTCGACGCACGCGCCCGCGTCGCCGGCGACCAACAGGCCCGCGACCGTGCGCGGGGCCGGGGGCACCGCCAGCGGCAGCGCCCACGTGCGCGTGCGTCCGCACAGCCGCGCGTCGGCGAAGCGGTCGCGGTGCGCGGTGCGGAACTCCTCGAACAGCTGCTTGAGCGTGCGACCGTGGGCGTGGAATCGATCCGCGCGCTGGTACACGCCGACGTTCGCGAGGCCGTCGACCGGCGGGAAGATCCAGCCGTAGCCCGCGCGCAGCCCGGGCTCGAAGTAGTGCTCGGCGGCGTCGGACCACGGCCCGGGTCGCAGGCCCTCGACGTAGGCGGTCAGCGCGACCGCGAGGTGGCGACCACGGCGATAGGGCTCGCCCAAGGCCGACTGCGCGATCGAGCCGGGACCGTCGGCCGCGATCACGACGTCGCCACGCACGACCTCGCCGCCTTCGATCGTCACCCCGACCACGCGCTCGCGCTCGCGCACGAGTCCCGTGACCTTCGTGCCCTGTCGCAGGCTCGCGCCGGCGTGCTCGAGCGCGAGACGCAGGCGATCGTCGAGTCCCAGCCGCGGCACGATGTAGCCCGGGCGCGCGCCGAAGCCGCGCTCGATCGCGCCGGCGTCGGGGAGGATCGCGACGCCGCGATCGACACGCGTCATCGGTACGCCCGCGAGCGCCTCGTCGACCGAGTCGACGCCGCACAGCACCGCGACCAGCTCGGCGGCGCGGTTCGAGATCGCGTCGCCGCAGGTCTTGGGCCGGGGGAACCGTGCGCGGTCGAGCACCAGCACGCGGGCACCGGCGCGCGCGGCCGTGATGCCCGCGGCACAACCCGCGGGCCCGGCCCCCACCACCACCACGTCGACGGCAGCGCCCACGGAGCGATCAGCGGGCGGGCATGCCCACGAGCCGCGTCTGCGCGGTCGTGCGGTAGGCCCAGCGATTCGTCGGCGTGGTGATGGACCAGATCCGCGTGGGCGAGTGGCTCTCGTCGAGCTCGCGGATGCGCGCGGTCACCTGGCCCATGGGCCCGAACATCGCCGCGTCGGTGACGAGGATGTGGCCACCGTCGATGCGATCGGCGTCGCCCGCGAACAGCACCTGGAAGAACGGCTCGTCGTCCTGCCACGGCACGTCCGCGACCATGTTGTCGGTGTCGAGCGAGAACCGCACCGCACGCGTGTGCACCGTCAGCGGATCGATGTAGGGGTTGCCGTTGCCGTTGTCGTAGACCAGCAGCGTGCCGTCGTCTTGCCACTGCGGCGCGTGCTGGTGGAAGAACCATCGCTGGCCATCGGCGAGGGTGAAGTCGCCCTCGTCGCCCAGGCGCCACAGCACGTCGCCGCTGGCGCGATCGATGGAGATGATCCAGTCCTGGTGGCGCATGGACAGCGTCACGACGTCGGTGGCCTCGTCGTAGAGGATCGCGTTGGCGTGGGTCCAGTCGAGCGCGTTCTCGCCGTTGAGCGGATCGACGATGAGGTCCTCGCCGTTCTCGCGCCGGCGCAGCGGATCGAGGTGATCGAAGCAGTCCCAGCTCCAGACCACGTCGCCGTCGGGCGTGAACTCGACGATGAGATCGCCCACGGTGTACTGCGTGCCGAGATCGACGTAGTCGACGTCGCGGAAGCTCTGCGACAGCGCGAGGAAGTTGCCGTTGGGCAGCTCGAGCACGTCGTGGTGCAGCGTGTGCAGGCCCATGTCCGCGGCGTGCAGCTCGGTCAACACCGTGCCCATCTCGTCGCGGATCCAAAACGCGTCGCCGTTGACGTACAGAAACGTGCCGTCGTCACGCAACCGCACCGCGACCCACACCGCCGGCGGGCCCGCGAGGTTGGTCGGCGTGGACATGTACCAACGCGTGATGCCGGCGGGATCGACCTCGATGGCGCCGGCGAAGTCGCCGATCGGGAACGGGTTGTAGTCGAACAGGCGGTACAGCGGCGCGGGATCGACGTCGGAGGTCTCGAGCTCGAAGCCCGCGACGAAGCCCGGCAACGCGGCGGGCGTGTCGAAGTCGACGTCGCCGCTGCTGACCGGACCGCCGCCGGTGGGCGTGACGTCGTAGTGCAGCGTGTGGCCGAGATCGGGCGCGAGGCCGCGAACGCGAAAGCGCAGGTGCGTGTCGTCGCCGCCATCGGCGGGCGAGATGACCACGCCCGCGTCGCTGGCATGCGTGACCTCGGCGGTACCGGGTGCGCTCAGCGTCAGCTCGAGGTCGGCGACCATCGGCTGCTCGTCGAAGGTCTGCACCTCGGCGGTGACCTCGATGGGCTCGCCGCCGGTCGAGCTCGAGCCGGAATCGGCCGACGAGCTCGAGGCGGTGTCGCTGGTGTCGGCGGTGGTGCTGACCGTGGTCGTCTGCGTGGTGCTGACGGTGGTGCTGGCGGTCGTGCTGGTGTCCGCACCCGTGCTCGAGCTCGAGCCACCGTCGCCGCTGCCGCCGCTGTCGTCGGCGCACCCAGGCATCAGCGTCAGCACCAGGCCCCAGGGAAGGCAGCGAAAGGTCATAGGCTTGCAGGTCACCGCCCGAGCCTGCCACAACGGTCGCGGGCCCCGTGCGTCGGGGCACGTGCGTTGACTCGAAAACCGCGTTCGTGCGCGGCGCCGGCCCGGCAATCCCCGCGTCAGCGGCCGCTGCAGCGGCCCAGCACGCAGCGCGAGCCCGCCGGGCAGCCGGCGTCGACGATGCACTCGCGCTGGCCCGACAGACACGCGCCCATCTCGCAGCGCGTGCCGTCGGGACAGTCGCCGTCGTTCCAGCAGTGCCGGCTGCCGGCGAGGCAGCGCCCGAACTCGCAGCGCGACTCGCCCTCGCAGTCCTGATCGCGCTCGCACTCGCGCTGCCCCGCGGCGCAGCGGCCCATCTCGCAGCGCGACTCGCCCTTGCAGTCCTTGTCGACCATGCACTGGCGCGCGCCCTCGGTGCAGCGGTTGAACTCGCAGCGCTTGCCCGCGGCACAGTCGGCGTCGCGCAGACAGTCGCGTGCCCCCTCGACGCAGCGCCCGAACACGCAGCGTCGATCGTTGCCGCAGTCGACGTCGAGCAGGCACTCGCCCGCCGACGTCACGCAGGTGCCGAACATGCACAGCTGATCCTTCTCCGGGCACGCGCGCCCGTCACCGCAGCTGCGCGCGCCGGGCAAGCACGTCGACTGCTCGCAGCGCGCCGCATCGCCGCAGTCCTCGTCGCGCTTGCAGTTGCTCGGACCGTCGACGCAGAAGCCGCCGTTGCAGCGCTCCCAGCCGTTGCACTCCGCGTCGCGCTTGCACGTCGTCAGCACGATCTCGCCGCCGCCGGGCCCGGCCGGCAGCCGGATCTCCTTGGGCAGCGGCGGCAGTGGCTTGGGCGGGCCCGGATCCGGTGCAGCGCCGGTGTCCGGGACGTCCGGATCCGGTCGCGGTCGCGGCGAGACCGGCGCCGTCTTCGTCGGCGTGGGTTTGTCGGATCGCACGACGATCGGCTCGCTGACTTCGGTGCGTCGCACGATCAGCCACGCCGCGGTGCCGCCCACCGCCGCTGCTGCCGCCACCGTGGCCCATGCGAGGGTGCGCATCGCGTGCGAAGCGATGGTAGTGCATCGACGACGCCGTGCGCCAACGCGACGCACGCCAACGCTGCGCGGGCGAACGACGCCTTCGCGGCGCTACGCTCGGCGGCATGGACCACCGTCACTCGACCCGCGTGAACCTTGCCCCTGCCCTGTTCGTCGCCCTCGCGATCGCCGGTTGCGGCGACGATGCCGGCAGCAGCTCTGGCACCGCCTCGGCCAGCGGCACCGCCACCGACGCGAGCACCAGTGCGGGCAGCTCGGGCAGCTCGGGTGGCTCGGGCAGCACCGCGAGCAGCGGCAGCGGCGAGAGCTCGGCCGGCACCACCGCGACCACCGACGCGAGCAGCAGCGGTGGCGGCAGCGGCAGCAGCAGCGGTGGCTCCGACGCGTCGACCAGCGTGGCGGATGGCAGCAGCAGCGGCGCAGCGGAGAGCAGCAGCAGCGGCGGCCCGGCGTGCGCGATGGCGCAGGAGAGCTGCCTCGATTTGCCCTGCTGCGAGGGCGCGATGTGCTGCGAGGGTCAACCGATCCCGCAGGGCCAGGCGGTGTGCTACGCGAACATCTGCCCCGTCAGCGATCGCAACCGCAAGCGCGACTTCGCGGCGATCGATGGCGATGCGCTGCTCGATCGCCTCGCGGCGGTGCCGATCACGACGTGGAGCTACCGCGCCGAGGCCGGCGAGGTGCGCCACATCGGACCGATGGCGCAGGACTTCCAGCAGGCCTTCGAGGTCGGCGCGACCGACGAGCTCATCTTCCAGGTCGACGCGGACGGCGTCGCGCTCGCGGGCGTGCAGACGCTGCACCGCCACGTCGGCGCACTGCAGCGCGAGAACGCGGCGCTGCGCGAGGAGCTGTCGGCGTTGACGCGGCGGCTCGACGCACTCGAGCGCGGCCGGTAGCATCGCCCGCGACATGACCGACCGCGTCGAAGTCACCATCGCCGATCACGTCGCGCACGTCCGCATGGTCCGCGCCGACAAGCGCAACGGACTCGACTTGCCGATGTTCGACGCGCTGGTCGACGCAGGTCGCCGCGTCCGCGACGACGGCAACGTGCGCGCGGTGGTGCTCTCGGGCGCGGGCCCGGCCTTCTGCGCCGGGCTCGACTGGCAGGCGTTCATGGTCGCGGACGCGGCCGCGCGCGCGAAGCTGCTGCTGCGCGACGACGACAGCCCCGCGAACCTGGCCCAGCGCGCGTGCTGGATCTGGGCGGAGCTGCCGATCCCGGTGGTCGCCGCGGTGCAGGGCGCCGCCTACGGTGGCGGACTGCAGCTGGCGCTCGCCGCCGACGTGCGGCTGCTCGCCGCCGACGCGAAGCTGTCGGCGATGGAGATCCGCTACGGCATCATCCCCGACATGACCGCGTCGCAGACGCTGCTGCGGCTGGTGCGACCCGATCTCGCGTGCGAGCTGATCTACACCGGCCGCGTGGTCGAGGCCGAAGAGGCCGTGCGCATCGGCCTGGGCACCCGCGTGTGCGCCGATCCGCTGGCGGACGCGCTGGCGCTGGCGCGCACGATCGCGGCGTCGTCGCCCGATGCCATCCGCGCGGCGAAGCAGCTGTGCCAACGCGCGCCGAGCATGTCGACCGCGGACGCGCTGCACTTCGAGACCACGCTGCAGCTGTCGCTGCTGGGCACGCCGAACCAGCTCGAGGCGGTCGCGGCGACGCTGCAGAAGCGTGCGGCGACGTTCGAGTGATCGCGGCTCACGCCGCGCCGCCGGTCGAAGGCGTGGGGATGGCTCGCGCGCTCTCGCGGGTACTCGTGCCTGGAACGCCATCGGCGACGGCGTAGGAGAAAATCGCAGCCGGGCATGATCGAAAGCGACCGACGGCGGTCTGACAGCGTCGACATGAGAGTCCGCATCATCGCCATCCTCGCTGCCACGCTGCTCCCCGCCCTCGCCTGCGATCCCACCGCGGCGCTCCACCAGGCGGTCGGCGCCCAGGCTGCCGGGGCCCTCGCTGCGTCCTCCGATCCCGCGGCCGTGCCCCCCGGCGGCGGTGGTGGTGGCGGCGGTGGCAGCTGCACCGTCGACAACAGCGACCCGAACTACACCTGCACCACCTGCACGACCACGTACACGACCACGATCACCTGCGTGCCCAAGACCAAGCCGGTCAAGCACCTGTGGTAGCTGCGGCCCGCACGACACCGCGGTAGCCTCGATGGCGGTGTCGCAACGTTTGGCCCCCACGCTGCTGTCGTCCCTCCTCCTCGCGTCGTCGTCGACGCTGGCCTGCCGCGGTCCGCAGCGCGAGCCCGAGACCACCGCCGTGGTCGAGCCCGAGCCGCAGCCGAGCGCGCCGGTCGAGGGTCCGCAGCCGGCCGACGATTCGTCGGTCGCGGCGGATCCCGACCCCGCGCAGCCGAGCACCCCGACCGAGCCCGAGCGCTTCGATCTCGTGGTCGCGTTCTTCAGCCCCGGCAACGGCACCGATCACGAGGCCGCATCGCGGCTCGACTTCATCGTCGGCAAGGTCGAGGGCCTGCGACACACCCGCGGTCATTGGGGCAAGGAGGGCGAGCACGACGAGTGCTTCGACCTCTCGGCGCTGTCGGCCGCGCAGCGGCGCGACTTCCTCACCAAGGTGCGCGCCGCGGTCGGCAGCAGCGACCGCGTCACCATCACCGAGCACGCGCCGTGCCGCAACGACCGCTGACGCCTACGACAGCGCCAGCATGCGATCGATCGGCGCGCGCGCGGCCTCCCGCAGCGCCTCGGGCATGACCAGCTCCGGCGTCATGTCGCGCATGCAGGTGTAGAGCTTCTCGAGCGTGTTCAGGCGCATGAACGGGCACTCGTTGCATGCACACTGGGCGTTGGGCGGCGCGGGCACGAAGGTCTTGTGCGGCGCCTGCTTGCGCATCTGCGTCAAGATGCCGGACTCGGTCACGACGATGAAGGTGTCGTGCGGCGAGCTGACCGCGTACTCGAGCAGCCTCGTGGTCGAGCCGACGAAGTCGGCCATGCGCAGCACCGCCTCTTCGCACTCGGGGTGCGCGATGATCTGCGCGCCGGGATACGCGGTGCGCAACGCCACCAGCTTCCGCTCGCTGAAGGTCTCGTGGACGATGCACGAGCCCGGCCACAGGATCATCTCGCGACCGGTCTGCTGCATCAGCCAGCGACCGAGGTTGCGGTCGGGCGCGAACAGGATCGGCGTGCCCGCGGGCACCGACTCGACCACCTTCTTCGCGTTGGACGAGGTGCAGATGATGTCGCTGGCGGCCTTCACCTCGGCCGTGCAGTTGATGTAGCTGATCGCGACCGCGCCGGGATGGCGCTCGCGCCAGGCACGGAAGCGGTCGCCGGGGCAACCGCTGGCGAGCGAACAGCCCGCGTCGAGATCCGGCAGCAGCACGGTGCGCGTGGGATTGAGGATCTTCGCGGTCTCGGCCATGAAGTGCACGCCGCAGAACACGATGACGTCGGCCTGGGTGTCGCGCGCGGCCTGGGCCAGCTGCAGCGAGTCACCGATGAAGTCGGCCAGCTCCTGGATCTCCGACTCCTGGTAGTAGTGCGCGAGGATCACCGCGTTGCGCTCGCGCTTGAGCCGCAGGATCTCGGCCTCGAGGTCGAGCCGGGGATCGACTTGGGGTTGTTCCATGCCCGCTCGGCAGTGTACTACCGCCGGCGGTGTCCGCCAGCGCCAGCCCCGACGGAGTCGACCGCGCGCCGGGCCGCATCGCCGTGCGTTGCCGCGGGTTGGTGAAGCACTACGGCAACGTGCGCGCCGTCGACGGCATCGACCTCGAGATCGCGCGCGGCGAGTGCCTGGGATTGCTCGGGCCCAACGGCGCCGGCAAGACCACCACGGTCGAGATCCTCGAGGGCCTCACGCCGCCGACCGCGGGCGAGGTCGAGGTGCTCGGCATGCGCTGGGGCGACGGCCACGACGCGGCGTTGCGCGAGCGCATCGGCGTGGCGCTGCAGGAGACGCAGCTGTCGGAGTACCTCACGGTGCTCGAGACCGTGCGGCTGTTCCGCAGCTTCTACCAGCGCGGACGCACGGTCGCCGAGGTCATCGGCTTGATGGCGCTGGAGGAGAAGCAGGACGCGCGCGTGGGCAATCTCTCGGGCGGACAGAAGCAGCGACTCGCGCTCGCGTGCGCGTTGGTCGGCGCGCCCGACCTGCTGTTCCTCGACGAGCCCACCACCGGCCTCGATCCGCAGGCACGGCTGTCGATCTGGGACGTGGTCGAGCGCTTCGCCCAGGGCGGTGGCACCACCATCTTGACCACGCACTACATGGAGGAGGCGGCGAAGCTGTGTGACCGCGTCGCGATCATCGATCGCGGGGTCATCATCGCCGAAGGCACGCCCGCGGCATTGGTGGCCTCGCTCGGCGCGGACCGCATCGTCGAGTTCGAGGCCGACGAGGGCAGCGAGAGCACGCTCGAGCCGCAGGAGCTGCTGGCGCTGCCGGGCGTCGGCGGTCACCACCGCAAGGGCAGCACCCACGTGCTCTCGGCCAAGCACCTGCCCACCGTGCTGCCGGCGCTGCTGGCCCTGCTCGAGCGCCGCGGCGTGCGACTGGCGACCATGACCACGCACGAGCCCACGCTCGAGGACGTGTTCGTGCAGCGCACCGGTCGCGCGCTGCGCGACGACTGACGCGCACGCGCGGGCGCTGCGGTACGATCCGCCGATGTCCGAACGCCGTCCCAGCTGGCGCGCGCGCGTGGGCGCGATGGTGCTCGCGCTCTTCGCCGGTGCCTGCGATCGCAGCCAGCAACCACCGCCGCAGCCGCCCGCCGCGGTGACGCCACCGTCGAGCGTGCCGGTCGCGGACAGTCGCATCCGCGTCGCCGTGACGGTCGACGATCTGCCATCGCACGGCGATCTGCCGCCGGGCGCCACGCGCCTGCAGCTGCACGAGCGCATGCTCTCGGTGTTCGCCGAGCACGGCGTGCAGGCCTACGGCTTCATCAACGGCGCGCGCGCGGCCGATGGCGCCGATCAGACCGCGTCGCTGGCCGCATGGGCGGCCGCGGGTCAACCGCTGGGCAACCACACCTTCTCGCATCCGCGCATGGCCGAGATCGGACTGCAGGCGTACCTGGGCGAGATCGATCGCAACGCCGACGTGCTGCGACCGCTCGTGCCCGACGAGCGCGTGTGGCGGGTGTTCCGCTATCCGTATCTGTTCGAGGGCACCGACGCCGCGACGACCAAGGCCGTGCGCGAGCACCTCGCGGCCGAGCGCTACCGCATCGCCGAGGTCACGATCGACTTCTTCGACTGGGCCTACAACGGCCCCTTCGCGCGCTGCAGCGCACTGCATGACGACGCTGCGATCGCGGCGCTGCGCGACCACTACGTGCGCCACGCGGTCGCGATGCTGCGCTGGTCCGACGCGACCGCGCGCGGCATCTGGGGCCGCCCGGTCTCGCACATCCTGCTGCTGCACGTCGGCGGCTTCGGGGCGGAGATGATCGACCCACTGCTCGACGCCTACGAGCGCGAGAACGTCGAGTGGATCACGCTCGACGACGCGATGGCCGACCCGATCTACGCCGACGTGCCGGTCGCCGACGGCATCACCCAGGGCACCTTGCTCGACCTGATGATCGACGTGCGCAAGGCCCCGCACCCACCGGTGCACGTGCAACCGGAGCGGTTGCTGGCGTCGATCTGCGCCGCGCCCGGCGCAGACACGCGGCCCAAGCCCTGACCGCGCGCGCATGCGCGACGGAGTTCGCCGCACGTGACGCGATCGCCCTCGCAGGGGCGACGGTCCGCATACGGCACGCCCGCGAGGCGACTCGGCGCGTGCACGCTGCGAGCACGCTGCGGCTTCAATGCTCCACTGCGTGCGTGGCCAGCCACGCCTCGGCCTGGACGAACTCGGGTCGCGCGGCGGCGACCCCTCGACACGCGTCGCGCACCGACGTGGCCTCCCGAACCGCGCGCGCACGGTCACGTCCATCGCCGGCGGGCGCGTCCCAGAGTGCCATCGCAAGTACGAGCCGAGCCTCGGATTGGAGTTCGGGTGCCACGTTCGCGCGCACGCGGACCCGGACTGCCTCCTGGGCCCGTGCGATCGCATCGGCGCCCCTGCCCTGCTCGAGCGCGACCAGCGAGAGGCCCAACAACGTGTAGGCGAGCTCGGGGCTGTCGGGACCGCGGGTCTGTCGCCGGATCCGCAACGCCCGTTCGAAGAGCGGCGCTGCCGAGTCGCGCTGTCCGAGCTGCTGGAGCACGATCGCGAGGTTGGTCAAGGTCGCGCCCACGGCGTCGTGATCGCGCCCGAGTGCCGCCTCGCGCACCGTGAGCGCTCGCTCGTAGAGTTCGCGCGCCTTGTCGAGGTCGCCGAGGTCCGAATAGGCCGATGCAAGGTCATTGAGTCCATCTGCGAACTTCGGGTGGCTCGGCCCCAGCGTTGCCTCGTTGATGGCGAGCGCGCGTTCGTGGAGTTCGCGGCTGCGCTCGAGGTTCCCCAGCAAGCCCTCGACGTTGGCGAGCAACGCGAGCACGTTGGCGACGTCGGGATGGGCGCTGCCGAGCACGCGCTCGCGGATCGTGAGCGCCCGCTGATACAGCGACCGCGCACGTGCATGGTCGCCGACCTCGACCAGCACATCGGCGAGTTGCGAGAGGCTCTCGGCCGTGTCGGGGTGCTCGGGGCCCAGCGCCGCTTCCGTGATGCGCAGCGATCGCTCTGCGAGGAGCTGAGCCTGCCGGAACTCGCCGGCGGCTTGATACGCGACCGACACCCGGTGCAAGCAACGACCAACCTTCGGGTGCGCGCTTCCGAAGGCCGCCTCGGTGGCAGCAAGCGCCCGATCCAGCAGCGCGCGTGCCCGTGCGAAATCCCCGAGCGCGACATCGACGTCGGCGACGTTCATGAGGCTGGCTGCGAGTGTCGGGTGATCCTGCCCGAGCACGGCCTCGCGTATCGCGAGCGCACGCTCGAAACGCTCGCGCGCGAGCGCGTAGTCGGCAACGAGTAGGTCCACGCCGCCGAGGTTGTTGAGGCGCGTCCCCTCGCGCAGACCGTCGGAGTCGCCCGCGAGCGCCAGCGCGACGTCGGCGTGCAGGCCCCAGGCTCGTCCCTCCAGCGGTCGCGCCTGATCGAGGCCGACGCTGGTGATGAGTCCGAGTGCAGCCGCGGCAGCGACCTCCCACTGGCCCGCGTTCGCGGCGACGAAGTACGCCGCGGACGCGGCCGCTTCTGCGTCGGCGAAGCGACCGGCCGCACGCAGGATCTCGCCCTCGCGCCGTCGCGCTTCCGCGACCAACGGCGGCCAGCCCAGCGCGACCGCGCGCTCGCGGGCCGCCCCCACCGCCTTCAGGGCTTCGTCGAACCGCGCAGCGTCGGAGCCCAGCGTCGCCTGGGCGAGCTCCGAGCGGATCTCGGCGATGGCTTGGCGGCTGCTCGCGTCGGGAACGTCTGGACGCTTCGCGAGCAGCGCGGTGTCGAGACATGGCGCGCTGCTCGCCAGCGCCGCGGCCGCGTCGATTGCGTTGCGCACGACGCTGGCGTCGGCTTGGTGCAGCGTGCCGACCAGCGACTCGAGTTCGGCGCGCCGTTCCTCGAGGCACCACGATGCCCGTTCGTACGATTCCGCGTCCCAGCTGCGCTCGATCTCCGCCTGGGTGCAGGCCTCGGTCTGGTGGCCGCGCCACGCGGAGGCCTGCGCATCGAGTCGGACCACGACTCGGTCCGCGGTGTCGCTCGCGAAGCCGACACCGGTCGCAAGCAACGCGTCTCGCACCCGCTGACCCACCTCGTCGTTCCACACGGCGTCGATCCGCGCACCGGCCGATTCGCAGGCCTGGACCGCGCGTGCGCGCTGGTAGCGACGAAAACCTTCCACAGCGACGAAGCTCAGCCCGAGCACGGCCGCCGACGCGGCGATTGCAATCCTCCGTCGGCGCCGCCGCGTGGGGTCGTGGGCGAGTGCCGTGAGCAGCGCCGTCATCGTCGGGTACCGACGCGACGGTGCCACCGCGAGACCACGCTCCAACACCGCGCGGACCCACGGCGGTGCCTTCGTGGCACGCGGCGCGGGGCGGACGCGGCCTCGCGTCACGTTCGCGATCAGCTCGGCGCGCGAGCGCCCTGCGAACGGTCGCTCACCGTACAGCGCCTCCCACAGCGCCACGCAGAAGCCGAATTGATCCGTGCGCGCATCGGTGGGTTCGCCGAGCAGTTGCTCAGGCGCCATGTAGACCGGCGTACCCATCACCGCGCCATCGCGGGTCAGCGGTATGCCTGGGGCATCTTCGCCCGGACTCGGCAGCTGCGTATCGAGCTCGAGGTCCGCCGCGGTGATCTTCTCGCCCGCGCGTGCAAGACCGAAGTCGAGCACGCGAACGCGCCCGTCGTCTCCGACCATCGCGTTTTCCGGCTTGAAGTCGCGGTGCACCAGGCCGACCTCGTGCGCAGCCCCGAGTCCGCGGGCAGCCTGCACGTACACCTGCAGGATCTCGGGCCAGTCGCGCCCCTTGTGCCACGCACGCAGCGTCTGGCCCCGCACGAACTCCATCGCGATGAACGTGCTGCCGTGGTGCTCACCGACCTCGTACACCTGCGCGACGTTCGGATGGCTCAGCTTCGCCATTGCCTGGGCCTCGCGAAGGATTCGCGCGCGCAGCGACGCGTCGGCCGCTTCGGTGCGACGGAGCAGCTTGACCGCGACCCTCCGATCGAGCTGGGGATCGTAGGCCGCGAACACCACGCCCATCCCGCCGTCTCCGACCCGCTCGAGCAGCTGGAAGCGGCCGACGCGGGCGGCCGAGGGCTCGTGCTCGCCGATGATCCGGGCTTCGACCTCGGCGCGCACGCGCGCGGTTCCGTGATCGACCGGCGCGGCGATGTCGCCGCTCGCGCTCGTCGGCGCCCCTGCCGGTCCCCCGACGGGGATCGGCGCGGACGCGAACGGGTCCGTGTCGGGCATCGAGCCGCAGGGTAGCCGGTCCGAGTCCCCGAGGGTCTGCGGGGCGCGCGAGGAGGACGGCTCGGGCATCCGTCGGGTGGTGACGTCGCCTGGCGATTCCGTTCGCACCGCCGCCGTCAGGACGTGTGCATCCCTTCGGCCGGCCGCGGCAACCCCCGGTCATGCCCACCGCCCGCGCCATCCGTGCCACACCGCTGTGCTCCCTGTTGCTCGTCGCCGTCGCCGCTCCCGCGTGTTCCGTGACGGACCGTGACAGCCGCGCGGTCGAGGCCGACGACGACCGCTTCCTGACCGGCTGCTCCAGTTCCAAGGGCTGCGCGCGGTGGCGCTGTCTGTGGGACGAGTGCGCAATCAAGGGCATCATCTGGGGCGCCGCCGGATGTGCCGCCGGTGGCGGTCCCGCAGGCACGCTCGCGGGCTTCCTCGCCGGTGCCGCCGACTGCGGCTTCGGATCGCGCGAGGCCTTCATCGAGGCCCACGATCAGTGCGTGCTCGAGTTGATCCCACCGGTGGAGCAGCCGCTCACCGGCACCGCGGGCGCGCCGTGCTTCGACCCCGACGATCCCTCGACGTACCCGTCGATCACCTGCAAGAGCATCATCGACTCCCGCACGTGGGACAAGTGCGAGATCAAGACCCTGGTCGACGCCTTCGGCATCATCATCTCGTACCGCTCCTGCAGCACCGTGACCTGCGGCGAGAGCTGGGGTGAGGCGTGCCAGCACGACCTCGACGTCTGCATCGAGAACACGGTGGCCTGCGACGAGGAGGACGAGATACTGCTGGTCGACGACGGCACCTGCGACGGCCCGCTGGTGGTCGAAGACTTCGACGGCGACGAGGTCGCGTCGGTCGACGACGTCTACCTGTTGATGCGTTTCGCTCACAGCGCGCCCGCCATCGCCGACGTCGACGGAAACGGTGTCGGCGACGAGCGCGACCGCGACTACTACGTCGGTGCGGTCCTCGGCGTGCACTACGGCGACGCCAACCTCGACGGGCAGTTCGACAGCGCCGACTGGGTCCATGTGATGAGCACGGGCCTGTACGAGACCGGCCAGCCCGCGCTGTGGCGGCACGGCGACTTCGACGGCGACGGCCTGTTCAGCTCGGCGGATCTCGTGCTGGCGATGCGCGACGGATGCTACGAGGCCGGACCGAGCTGCCCGACGTGGAACGACCCCTGACGCGATCACAGCCACGCATACGCGGCGCGCAGTGTCGCCTTCGCGTCGCGTTCGATGGGATTGCCGTGCGCGAGCACGATGCGCTCGAAGTCCCACGCGAGCATGTGCTCGAGCGAGGCCCGCACCGCCGCGCGGTCGCGGTAGATGGGCCGCAGCATGCGGCTGACGCCGGGCTTGCCGTGGATGCCGGCGGCCTTGAGATACAGCCGCGTGGCGAGGTAGGGCGAGCTGTCGAAGTTCTCGATCAGATCGGCGGTGACGAGCGTGCGGCTGGGCCGGTGGAAGAACACGACCTCGCCGAGCATGCACCCGCGCAGCGGCACTTGATCGATCACCTCGGCCCACGCGGGATCGGGCAGCTCGCCGAGCGTCGCGTCGAAGCCCAGGTCCTTGCGCTTCTTCGCCAGCCCGGGGGCGCCCCACAGCGTCGCGTCGGGGTACGCGGTCTTCCACGCGCCGGCGTAGACGTGGTGGTACAGGTTCGGCGCGACGATGTGCGCGAGGACTCCGAGCGCGTCGACCTCGGCGCGCAGCGTCTCATCCATCGCGATGGGCGAGTGCAGCCACAGCGCGCCGCCGGGCAGCCGGATCACCGTCATGCGCGTGCCCACGTGCGCGCCCAGGAAGGTGTGGTCGATCGCAGCGCACCAGAGATCCGTCGCGACGGGTTGCAGCGCCATGGCAGCCTTCTACCACGTGCCGCAGCGGGTCGAGCACCGTGGTGGCTCGGATCGATGCGGCGAGTCGCGCTCGACGCGGTCTTCAATCGCCCAGATCCCACACGATCTGGGTCGGGTCGCCCGGCGTGCTCGCGCGCCAGGCCGGCGCGGGTTGCATCGCGCCGAACTGGTTGCCCGCGCGCGACCAATCCTGTTGCTCGTCGGGGATCGCGACGTTGGGGTAGCCCGGAGGTGATTCGGGTTCCGCCTCGCTGCCGTCTTGGATGCCGAGGCTCTCGTCGGAGGTGAGCTCGTCGCTGTGCAAGACGTTGGCTTCGAAGCGAACGTACGCGGCGCTGTCGGAGGAGAAGTCGGGTCCCGCGTGGACCGGGTCGTTGGTGTCCGTCCACACCTCGTTGCGTTCGACCCAGAAGCCGGCGTAGTAGCCCTTGGGGTCGCTGACCAGCCGCTGCGAGACGGTCAGGATTCGAGCCTCGTTCATGTCCACGAGGTTGTTGTCGCTGACCCAGGCATAGCCGGTGGTGCCGCTCGGGTGGAAGCGCAGCTTGTGATAGCGAGTGCCGCGGAGATCGTTGTCGTAGAACACGTTGCCGGTGGGACCCGGGGCCCCGATCACGCGAAACACCCAGCCCTCCTGGCCGGAGTCGCCGCGCGGCTCGATGCTGCTGGAGAACGAGCTGCCGGTGACGACCAAGTCGGAGATCGTGCCGATGAAGAAGTAGCTGCCGGCGGCACCGCGGACGTTGGTGATCGCGGTGCGCTCGCCGGCGGGACCGTTGTAGAGGATCGCGGCTTGCTGCGCACCGTCGATGACCCCGGGACCCGTGCAGTCGATGCCGTCGAAGATGGTGTCGAACGGTGCGGCGAGCCACATGACGTGATGGAGCTGGCCGCCGGAGTGCTGCCCCACGGTCGGGCCGCGGAAGCGCAGGCGCGAGGTGGTGTGCCCTGCGAGGTAGCTGCCCAGCACGAAGCTGCGGAGGATCGTCCCGGGTGGGATGACCACGTCGACATCGCTGACGTTGCCGTCGACCACTGCGCCGTTGCAGTCGATGTCCGCGCCGATCGTGATCTCGCGGGCGCCCAGCAGCATCTCGGCGATGAACTCGTCGCACGACGCGACCGTGACCTCGTCGGCAACGACGGGCTCCGCGGCCTCCTGGATCGGACGGGCCTCGCCCCATGGGCCGGCGCCGGCGTGGAACGGGATCGACGCCTTGTCGAGCGCCGGGTACCACCGGTACGCGTCGCGGGCCGGTGGCGCGTCGCCGGTGTCGTCGGTGGCGACGCCAGTGTCGACGCCGGCGCCGTCGTCGGTCGCAGCCGTGGTCGCGGTGCCGCTGCTGTCGCTCGGATCGCCGAACGACGCCGCGCTCGTGGGACCGCCAGACCCACCGGTGTCGGACGCCGTGCCTTCGACCTCACGGCCTGCGGTGTCGCCACCGACGTCGCCGCAACCGACGAGCAGTACGAGCAATCGCCACGTCGACATGGGTGTGGCCGCGCTCGGGCGGCGCTGACGATTCGTCATCTCGGAGCTCCTCGGTAGGTTGTCGAGTCGGTCCTGCGTGGATGGTTCAGACCAGCCCCGGCAGCGCGCCGCGGCACACGTCGGGATAGCCGAAGCTCTCGTCGCCGTAGCCGAACAGCTGCAGGATCGACACCAGCAGATCGTTGTTGGTGTAGCCGGTCGCCGGATTGTTCACACGGCCGGGGAACTGCAGGTGACGGCCGGTCTGCAGTGCACCGCCGAGATTGCCCGCGAGCACCACCGGCAGATCCCAGGCCCAGTGCGCAGCACCATCGCCGAACTCGCTGACCCACACCACGAGGCTCGAGTCGAGCAGCGAGCCGTCACCGTCGGGCGTCTCGGCCATGCGCTGCAGCAGGTACGCGAACTTCTCGGCGTACCAGCGCATCGCGGCGACCATCGCGGCGCGCGGCTCGGGATGATCGCGGGCCGGGTCGGGGCTGATGTGGAACATGCCGTGCCAGTCGGGCCACTCGACCGCGTTGTATCCCGGCCAGCTCGGGTCGGGGATCGTCAGGCCCAGCCACGGGAAGCGGTTGTTCTGCCCGTTGGTGAACTGCAGCGACGCGACGCGGGTCATGTCGCAAGCCAGCGCCATCACCATGAGGTCGATCTGCGCCATCGCGCCGACGTCGTCGAAGTCCGAGTTGTGCGGGTCGTAGTCACCGGGCACCGAGACGCTGGGGATCGCACACCCGGCACCGAAGTCACCGCCGCCGGCGAAGCGCTGCTCGAGCTCCCGGATCTTGCTGGTGTGGGCCTCGAGCACGCGGCGATCCTCGGCGCCCAGCCGTGCCGACAGCGACTCGTAGCTGCCGCCCACGCGATCGAGCACGCTGCTGCGAGCGCTGCGCAGCCGCTGCAGCGGGCTGGGATCGCCGGGGTCGAAGCCGGCGAACAGGCGGTCGAACGCCGCGCGGGGATCGTTCATCGTGCCCAGCGGCTCGTCGGGACCGCGAACGAAGACCTGCTGCGCGTTGAGGTAGCTGTCGGTGCCGACCGCGAACTCGAGGCTCTGGTAGGGCACCGGCGCGGCCAAGCGCTCGGCGATGACCTGATCGATCGAGGGACCGCCGGCGAAGACGTCGTACGACTGATCGCCCGGTACGTGCTGGTCCTGTGGCAGCAGTGCGCCGTCGGGGCCGAGGTTGGCCGACAGCGGCATGCCGGTCAGCAGGCACTTGAGTGCGCTGTTGTGTCCGCCGGCACCGAAGTTGAGGTCGGTCACGACGTTGTCGAGGCCCGACACCACCACCACGCGGTCCGCGTGCGGCTCGAGCGGCGCGAGGATCGGCGACAGCGTGAAGTCGCTGCCGGTACCGATGGGCCGCCACTCGTCCATGATGAAGCCCTGCGGCTGCACCACGACGACCAGCCGCTTGACCGGCGCGCTGCCGCCCGCGCGCACGTCGAGGCTGCGCAGGTACGGCAACGCCAGCGTCGCACCGCCGGCGCCGAGCAGGAAGTTGCGCCGCGTGCTGCGACCGCGCCGCAGCGGGCTGGATGCCAAGGGCTTGGACGTGCCTGACTCGCGCTTCATGGGTCCTCTCCGAGATCGCGGTAGCGGAACCCGTCGCTGGCGACGAGCTCGGCGACGAGCGTGGGTAGATCGCCGCCGGCCTCGACGAAGCGCGCGGCGAGGTCCTCTGCGGCGCACTGCTCGACCGCGGTGGTCGGCGCGGCCGCGTGCGCATGGTGGGTGAAGTGGCGGGCATAGCAACCCGCGATCTCGTCGGACTCCGCGAGCCGCGACGCGAGCTCGACCGCGCCGACGAAGTCGCCCTCGGCGATCCCGGGCGGCGGCGACACCAGCACGCCCGAGGCGTCGACCGGCGCTCCGCTGGCGTAGCTGTCGCGCCAGCGACCGATCGCGTCGAAGTGTTCGAAGCCGAAGCCGATGCCGTCCATCTGCGAGTGGCAGCCGCCGCACTGCGGGTTGTCCAGCAGCGCCTGGGCGCGCTCGCGCTCGGTGGCGTCGGCCGGCAGCTCCGGGGCCTGCGCGGCGGCGCCCGGCGGTGGCGGCGGGATCTCCTGGCAGAACAGCCGCGTGCGCACCATCTTGCCGCGGTGCGTGGTCGAGCTGCCCAGCTGCGTCGCGTGCCCCGTGAGCACCAACGGCAGCGTCAGCACGCCGGCACGCTGCGCGGCATCGATCGCGTGGTCTTGCCAGTCGCCCGGCGGGCTGACGCCGTAGATCGGTGCGAGACGATCATCGATCGGCACGGTGGTCTGCGTGAGCAGGTGCGCGAGCGTCGAATCGTCGCTCGTGAACCCGGAGGCGACCACGCGATCGAACTGCTCGACCATCGCGGTCAGCAGGCCCTCGTCGAACTCGGGGTAGAACGCGGGGTCCTTGTCGATGTCGCGCACCGCGGGCAGCTCGAGCCACTCGCGATGGAAGCGACCCAGAGCCGCGCGCGCGCGCGGATCGGAGAGCAGCCGCGACGCCTGCTCGCGCAGGGTCTCGCCGTCACCGAGGGTGCCGGCCTCCGCGAGCCCCCACAGCTCGTCGTCGGGAGGGCTGTCCCACAGCAGATACGACAACCGCGACGCGATCTCGTGATCGCTCAGGCGCGTGACCGAGGCATCGTCCTGCAGCCGCTCGCCCGCCTCGACGAGGTAGACGAACTGCGGCATCTGCAGCATCGCGGTCACCAGTCGACCGATGCCGTCGACCGGCGATTCGACTGCACCGTCGTCGTAGGCCGCGAGCAGCACCGCGCGCTCGTCGTCGCCCAGCGGGTGGCGGAACGCCCGCGGTGCGACGGCGTCGACGAAGGCCTCGGCACACGAACGGGACGGCGCGCAGCCGAGCACGGACTCGCCTGCGGCCATGACCTGCTCGGCGACGTCCTCGGCTGCGATCATCACCTGCTCGACCGCGAGCTCGGTGATCTCGTCGGCAGCGGCCTCGGTCGTGTACTCGTAGCCGAGCGAGGTCGCGGGAAAGTCGTCGCTGGCCGCGATCGCACCGCCGAACAATGCGTCGATCGTGTTGCGGTACTGCACGTCGGTGAGGCGGCGCAGCGGCGAGCGAACCGGTCGCAGGCCGTCGCAGCCGACCGCCGGCGGGTCACCGCTCGAGCCGTCGCCGGAGGCGGTGTCCTCGCTGCCGTCGCCGGCATCATCGCCGGCCGCGTCGTCGCGGGCGCTGCCGCGCTGGCACGCCGCGCACAGCAGCAACGCACTGGCGGCGATCGTGCAAGAGGTACGTCGTCGATCCATGGCCGGCTCCTCGCTCCGCCCCGAGCACGCTCGAGTCGGGTTGCGCGGGCACAGAGGAGGTGACGTCGCGCGATGGCTCAGGCGTCGCGTGCTTTTTTTCGTCGCGGCTTGCACCGCGCGAGCGAGCGACGCGCAAGCGCGGCGCGCCCGACTCCCACGCAAGCGCGGCCCACCCTTTGCCTGCGTCGGGCAACGCCCGCTGTCCAGCGCAACTCAGAGCCCGGCGTGGCGACGCACCGCGGCGACGCGCCGACCGTCGGGGTGGCGCTCGAGGTACAGCCGCGCGCGCTGCTGCGCGAGCTCGGTCTTGCCGGCCTTGGCCAGTGCCTCGACCTCGCGCGCGAGCGCATCGGCAGCGAGCGCACCGGTGGGCGCCAGGTCCTGTGCGTCGGCGAACGCGGCCGCGGCCTTGCTCGGCTCGCCCAGCTGCTCGAGGTACACGCGACCGAGCGTGAACGCTGCCAGCGGCGCCATCGCGTGGCGCCGGTGATCATCGAGCACCTCGCGCAGATAGCTCGGCGCCTCCTCGGGGTGGCCGCCGAAGCGTGCGGCGTCGGCCGCAGCCATCAGCGCGTCGACCGAGCTGCGCACGGTGGAAGGATCGGCGCGCTTCATCTCGTCGTAGGCCTTGGTCCACTCCCGCGACTGCACCAGCGTGCGCCACAACGGCTTGGCCGCGGCGCCGGGCTTGGCGGTGCGGCGCGTGGGCGCCGGCACCACGTCGGCGGCCGGGGGCACGAGCGCCGGTGTCGGCGCGGTCGCGGCAGGCGCGGCGTCGGGATCGAAGACGAACGTGGTGCCCGCGGTCAGGCTGCGCCCACCGAAGTCGACGGTGCCGGCGAGCACGTGCAGCTCGAAGCCACGCGGCAGCAACGTGAGGCGGAAGCGAGCCTCGTCGATGTCGAGCCGGCGGCCACCGGCGAGCACGTAGAGCCCATGCGCGTCGACCTCGATCATGCCTGCGAGCAACTCGAGGCCGGCACGGGTGCCGTCGTCGGGCAGCGCGCGCACGTCGGTGCCCTCGAGGACCGCCGCGATCTGCGACGCACCGACCACGATCGTCCAGCCCGCGGCCGAGGACTCGCTGCGATCGGTGGCCTGCGTGAGCACGGTGGCCTCGTCGCGCTGGCCGAGACGGTCGCGCATCGACCACAGTGCACCGAGGCCGAGCGCGACCATCACCGCTGCCGCGAGCGACGTGGCGATGCGGCGTCGCCGACGGCCGCGCGCGATCCCGCGGTGGGTCGCGGCGAGCGCGAGCTCGATGCGCGCCGGGTCCCAGGCCGACTCGGCGCGCTGCGCTGCTTCGCGTGCGAACGACAGCGGCTCAGCCATCGCCGTCCTCCCGGCCGTCGATCGCGGCACCGGTGACTTCGCGGATGCGCGCCGACGCGGCGGCGATGCGGCGCTTCGCGGTCGCGAGCGAGCAGCTACACAGCTCCGCGACGGCGTCGAGCCGCTCGCCCTCGACGTGGCGGAGCGTCCACGCGAGGCGCTCGGCGGTGGGCAGACGATCGAGCACGCGATAGATCGACAGCAGCATCGCACGCTGCTCGGCCGTGACGCCGTGGTCGGCGAGGTGCGGCGAGTCGGCGACGTCGCCACCCAGTCCGAGGATCCGCCGCAACTTGCGGCGCCGCAGCTTGCGCGCAGCCTCGCGGACCGTCACCCGCGACAGCCACGCCCGCACCGCGCCGCGATCGCGGACCGCGTCGAGGTGCCGGTGTGCGATCACGAAGACCTCCTGCACCACGTCGTCGACCTCGTCGGCCGCGCCCAGCACCGACAGCGCGATGCGGGCGACGTGGGGGCTGAAGCGGCGGAAGACACCATCGAAGTCCTCGGGCAGCGGCTCGTCGGCCGGGCCCTCGGGCCCGACGACGCTCAGGCGGGCTCGGGGCGACGGCATCGGCGATCCAAGAGAGGGCGCGCGGGCGGATTTCGGCTCACCGCGGGTGCGCGGCCCCGACCACAGGCTCGCCCAATCCGACCGCCGCCGGCGCGACCTCGCGCGCACGCGCCGGCGTGAGCCGTTTTGCGGTCTCGCGTACTCTGGAGGGCGTGCTCGCACGCGCGCGCCGGCGGCTGCTCGTGTCGGTCCTGCCCGGGGCCCTGGTGTGCGGTTGCTCGACCGTGGGCGACGTGCTCGCGCGCGCCGAGGGCGACTCGACCAGCGACGGGTCGGACGCCGACACCACGGCAGGCGACGCTCCGCGGCTCGACGCCGCCGCGCCCGACCTCGGGCCGGCCGACGACGCGTGCGGCTCGATGGGCGCGTGGTGGTGTCCCACCACGATCGCCTCCTGGGGCGTGCAGCGCTACGTGCCGATCGACGACGCGGTGGTTGCCGAGGTGTTGAGCGTCCCGCTGTTCCAGATCGACGCCACCGACGTCGCGACGTGGGCATCCCAGGGACGAACGGTGGTGTGCTCGTTCAGCGCCGGCATCTCGACCTGGAACGATCCCGATCGCGCGATGGTGCTGGACGCGACCGGGCCCGAGATCGTACCGGGCCAACCCGAGCGGTGGATGGACACCACCAGTCCGGTGGTGCGCGAAGCCATGCGCGCGCGGCTGGATCAGGCGGTCGCGTCGGGCTGCGTCGCGGTCGAGCCGTTCGATCTGCACGGCTGGCTCGAGCAGACCGGGCTCGCGCTGACGCAGCAGACCGCCACCGACTACGCCGCGTTCCTCGCCGACGCGGCGCACGCCCGCGGTCTGGGCTTCGCGCTGTCGGGCGTGCCCGCGCTGGCGGACGCGCTCGCGGCGAGCTCCGATCTGGCGATCGACTACGCGTGCCTGGTCGATGACGCCTGCGGCGCCTACGACGGCTTTCGCGAGGGCGGCAAGCTCGTGCTCCACGCCGAGGTCGTCGCGGCCGAGACCGTGGGCAACATCGAGATGATCGCCGCGACGGTGTGTGCAGAGTCGGCGGCGTGGTCCATGACGACCATCTTCAAGAAGCCTGACCTCGGCGTGTGGCACCACGCCTGCAACGGGGCATGAGCGGCGGCGCGGTGTTGACCGCGCTGGCGCTCGCAGTGGCGCCGGCGAGCGAGTCGTGGGGCGCGTTGCCGGTGGAGCTCGATTCGTGTGTCGCCGAGCGCGGCGTCGAACGCGAGGCTCTGGCCTACCAGGTCAGCAACGAGCTGCAGGGCCCCGCCGGCGAGGCCGCGCGCGCGCTGGGCGAGCGCGGCGGTGCGCTGCTCGTGGGTTGCACGGCCGACGGTGTCACGGTGACGCTGACCGGCGACGCGCCGATGCATGCGGTGGTGTCGACCGCAGGGCTGCAACCGTCGGTGGCGACGCGCACCGTCGCGCTGACGATCGTCGAGCTGCTCGCCGAACCCGAACCCGCGCCGCCCGCAGCCACCCCGCAGGTGCCCACCGAACCCGAGCCCGCGCCGCCACCGGCGAGCGCACCGTCCGCTTTGCCCACGCCGCGGCCGGATCGCGCGCGCTGGATCGTGCGTGGCGGCGCGGAGGCGTTGGGCTTCGTCGCCGCGCCGCTCGGGCTGTTCGGCGGCAGCGTCGACGTCCGCCATCGCCCGCGGCGCTGGGGCTGGCTCGCGGCGATCGCCGGCGGAGGCGGCCGCGATCGCACGCCGCTGGGCCGCGTGGTCGCATGGCACGCCTCGGCCACGGCTGCGGTGACGCTGCAGCGGCCGGTGATGCGCCGCGTCGATCCGTTCGGCGCATTGGGGATCCGCGGCGGCGTCGCGTCGCTGCGTGGGCACACGGATGCAGCCGACGTCGTCGCGTCGCGGCTGCGCGGCGGCTGGCTGGGCCCGATGTTGCGCGGCGGTGTCGACATCGATGCCGGTGCGCGCGTGCGCGTCGGCCTGCAGCTCGAGCTGGGCTGGGCGGTGCTCGGCACGCGCGCGCGGGTGGGCGGGCGTGCCGGCGCGGGCGCGAGCGGACCGTGGGTGGGCGGCGGCCTCGCGGTGGGCACAGCGCTCGGGCGCCGCTGAGCTTGCACGCGCGTGGGCCGATGCCAGCCTCGCGGCGACGCCGATGCCACGGCGTCGACGGTCTCGTCGACGACGGTCTCGTCGACGAGCAGGATCGCTCAGGGATACGCGAGCGCGATGGCGCGGCAGCGCAGCGCGAGGCGGATCACGTAGCTGTTGGTCTCGAGGTGCACGCCGGTCGCGACGCTGCCCTCGGTGCAGGTGACCGGACCGACGGCACCGCCGCCGTCGTTGCCCTCGGGGCCGAGCTCGCTGCCCGGCGTGACCTCGAGCTGCGGCAGCGCTTCGCCGTCGGTGAGCAGATCGAGGCTCGCGCACTGCACTGCGAGTCGATCGAACACGCTGCCGGCCTGACCTTCGGCGCGCCACACCACCTCGCCCTCGGGGCAGACCAACGAGTACGACCCGCCACCGGTGTAGCCGCCGTGCACGGGCAGCTGCGCGCCCGCGCCGTAGACCACCGACGTCGGCGCCGCGTCGGCGAGATCGAACGTGCGGCACACGCCGCGGATCGTGCCCAGCCAGTTCTCCACCGTCAGCTCGCCCTCGAAGCCGACGAGCACCTGGCCCTGCGGACAGTCGTCCTCGCCGTCGAAGTACAGCGTACCGCCGTTGCCGCCGAGCGCCGGGGTCTGCTGCAGCGGGCCGATGTCGAAGCCGGTGGGTCCGATCGCGCACGCGGAGGTGCAGCCGTCGAGCTCGTCGGCGTTCGCGTCGTCGCAGGCTTCGTCACCCTCGGGCATGCCATTGCCGCACTCGTCGACGCTGCCGCCGTCGGTGGTCACGCCGCCGTCGGAGCTCGACACCGGTGGCCCCGAGCTGTCGCCGGGCTCGCTCGTGCTCGACGCGGTCGCGGTGTCCGGATCGACGGTGGGATCGGTGCTGGTGGTCGTGCCGGGATCCGTGCTGGCGCCCGTGTTCGGATCCGTGTCGGCGGACGTTGCCGAATCCATGCCGGTGTCGCCGCCGTCGTCCGGTCCCGTCGCCTCCACCGGGTTGCCGGCACAGGCAAGCGTCGCCATCGACACCAGGAGCACCGGCGAAGCGAGCCGCGCGCGGATCACCATCGGATCGCACGGTACCACGCGGTGCACGGATCGCGGCGCGCGCCGGCGCGGTGCCATCGCAGGTCGCGGCGCGCGTGGCACGGCTGCGCGCACGCGCCCCGCAACGCCTCGATCGCACGCGCACGCCCGCGGCGAAACGCAACGCGCGTCGCAGTCCACGCGCGGGATCCGATCCCGGCAGCGCGTTGTCGCGCGGCAGCGCTGCGCGACCGCGGGCCGGCCGAGACAGGCACGCCGCTCGGGAACGCCGCGACGTCGGGCTGCCACGACCCGTCCGCGGTGCCTGGTCTGCCCCTGGTCCTGCGAACTGTCGCGTTCACCCCGTTCGCCGCGCCCGCGCTCGTCCGTGCGGCGCCGGGTCGCGCGTCGATCGCGAGGCGGCCCACCGCGCGACGCGACGACGCGACAGCGGCCCGAAGTGCCCGACGAAGTATCGCGTGACGCCGGGCGCCGCGGCCAGCAGCGCGTCGACGTCGCGCTGGTTGTCGGCGAGATCGCACATGTAGAAGTGCGTCGCCGCGCCGTGACCGAGGATCGTGCCGCGGAACAGGTCGCCGACCCACGCGGCCGCCGGCGACGTGAGCACGAGCGAGCCCTCGGTGTGTCCCGCGGTCACGCTCCCAGTGACCGGGACGCCGAACTCGGGGCCGAGCGCGAGCGAGCCCTCGATCGAACGATCCGCGGTGAAGCCGGTGAAGCGCGCGTGCTGGTGGTGGTCGAGCTGACGGCGGGCGGTGCCGTCGGTGGGACACAGCGGGCCGTTGCGGCCACGCTGCAGCATCGACGCGTCGCCGGCACCGGCGAGGATCGGCGCGCCATAGCGCTCGCGGAACCACGGCGCGCCGCCGGCGTGGTCGGCGTGGCCGTGGGTCACCACGATCGCGACCAGCCGCGACAGATCGACCCCGGCCCGGCGAAGCTGACGATCCAGCGCCGGCGCGTCGGCCTGCAGCCCGGCATCGACCAGCAAGACCCGGTCGCCGGCCACGATCGCGTGCACGTTGTTGAAGTGGCGGCGCGCGGTGACGACCGTGATCCCGTCGAGCTCGACGCGCGAGGTCGCAGTGGCACAGGCCGTGGCCGTCAGCGCGAGGAGTGCGGCGGAGCGAACTGCGGCGGCGAATGTCATCGCTGTTGACATTGCCGCGGGGGCGGCCCAATGTCAACGGCGATGACTTCGAGCCCCCGCACACGCCGGCCGCGGCGTCCGGCGTACCACCACGGTGACCTGCCGCGAGCCGTGCGCCAGGCCGCGGGGGCGCGGCTCGCCGCGACCGGCGATGTGTCGTTGCGCGAGATCGCCACCGCGCTCGGCGTCGATCCGGCGGCGCTGTACCGCCACTTCCCCGACAAGCACGCCATCGTGCGCGGCTGGGTGCTCGACGGCTTCGTCGCGCTGGCCGAGAGCATGCGCGAGGCGGTCGCCAACCGACGGACACCGGCGACGCGGCTGGCCGCGATCGGCGAGGCCTACGTGCGCTTCGCGGTCGCGCAGCCGCGACGGTTCCAGGCCATGTTCGGACGCGAGCGCGTGCCGTTGGCCGACATCGCGGGTCACCACCACGACGGGCTCACGCCGTGGGCCCTGCTCTTCGCCAGCGTCGAGGCGCTGCGCACGGCCGGCGGTTCGTCGTTGCCGCCGTCGCGCGCGGCCTTGGTCGCATGGTCCGCCGTCCACGGCCTCGCCGCCCTCGCGGTCGACGGCCGCGTCGACGACCTCGATGCCGCGATCGCCGACGTCACCGCGGTGATCGTCGCGGGCCTGCAACCGCGACGCGGCTGACGATGCCACCGTCGCGTGCACGTCGGGCCGACGTGCACGCGTCGCGGCACGACCGGCCCGGGCCCATGTCCTGTGGCTCCGGGTGCGTCGAAGGAGCGGGAACCAACCGGCGCCGCTGGGCACGCCTTCGACGATGACGCGCACGCCGACCGATCCGCGATGCCAGCCACAGCCCCTCGACGAGGTCGAGCTGGCCGAGGTGTTCGGGGGCTACACCGCCACCGACGACCTGTGGAAGTGGCGACGCGATGCCGGCGGGGGTGATGACTCGACCGCCCAGTGGTGAGGCTGGGTCGACCACCTCGATGCCGCGACCGCCGACGTCGCCTCGGTGACCGTTGCAGGCCGACAACCGCGACGCGGCGGACGACCGCGCCCGCGCTTTCGGCCACCGTGCGCGCCTGCTACCGTGGCGACCATGGTTTGGCGCAATGGTGGGTGGGTTTGTGCGTTCGCCCTCGCGTGGCCCGGCGCAGCAGCGGCGTCGCCGGTGGTGATCCCGCTCGACGGTGAGGCGGACCTGATCGAACAGGGCTTCGAGCACCACGCCGACGGCGGCGTGAGCACGTTCGCCGACGGCATGATGACCGTGGACACCGTCGGCTTCGAGGAGTGGATTCTCTTCGCGCCGACCGACAGCAAGTGGTGGCGCGAGGTGCGGCCGGAGAAGGGCTGGTGGATCGAGGTGCGCATGCGCGTCGAGGTGGCGGCCAGCGATTGCATCAACGGCGGGCCCGGGCTGTGGATCCACGATCGCGGCGAGCTGGTACGGATCTTCTTCGGGTCCGATCGCGTCTACGGCCCTGCGGGCGCGAGCGCCCCGTTCGACACCAGTGCGCTGCACGTCTATCGCGTGGAGCGCCTGGGCGATGGGACGCGTCGGCTGCTCGCCGACGGCGCGCCGCTGCTGGACCTCGCGGGCCCCGACGGTGACGGTGGCACGCTGGCGCTGTCCTTCGGTGACCTCGGTGGTTGCGCCCACTCGCGCACGGTCTGGGACTACTATTCGTACGACACCTTCGCACCCGGCCAAGAGGACGGCGACGACGACGGCGACGGCATCGCCAACGCCGACGACGACTGCTTCGCGAACGCCGACGCCGACCAAGCCGACGACGACGGCGACGGCCGCGGTAACGCGTGCGATCCGTGCCCGCGAGACGGAAGCGACGACCGCGACCACGACGGCGCGTGCGACAGCGACGACGCCTGTCCCGACGATGCCAGCGCCACGCAAGCGCCCTGTCCGATGATGGACACCGGCATGCTCGACGGGCTCGAGGCGGGGCTCGAGGCCGGCTGGAACAGCGCGGGACCGGATGCCGCCGGCGGCGCGGACGGCTGCGGGTGCACGGCGCGGGGCCCCGGCGGCGGTTGGCTCGCGCTGCTGGCGGTACCGTGCTGGTTTCGTCGGCGCCGCGCGGCCACCCACGTCACATCCACCGCGACCGCCCTCCAAGGCGGAAGCGGCCGCCCCGCATCCTCATTGGGCGCATCATGACCGCGGACCCCGGGACCCCGTGAACCCAACCCCCGAGCCCGAGCCAGCGTCGAGCGACGACGACGACGACACCGAGCTCGACGACCCGTGGTTGCGGCAGCTCGCCGCTGCGCCGTCGATCCCACTCGAGGAGCCACGGCTGCCACCGGGCACCGTGATCGCGCAGAGCTATCGCATCGAGCGCACGCTCGGCGCCGGCGGCATGGGCGTGGTCTACGAGGCCACCGATCTGGTGCTCTCGCGTCGCATCGCGCTCAAGCTGCACGAGCTGGGCCCCAGCGATCGTGCGGCGCGCGTGTGGCGTGAGGCGCGGGCGATGGCGCGACTCACCCATCCCCACGTCGTCGCGGTGTACGAGGTCGGCGTCGACGGCTCGCTGGGCTACATCGCGATGGAGCTGGTCGAGGGCCCCAACGCGCGCGCGTGGGTGGCCGCGCGCCCACGCGGCTGGGCCGAGATCGTCGAGGTCTATCGCCAGGCCGGCCGCGGCCTCGTCGCCGCCCACGCCGCGGCGATCGTGCACCGCGACTTCAAGCCCGACAACGTGCTGGTCGGTGTCGACGGCCGCGTGCGCGTGGCCGACTTCGGCCTCGCGCTCGATCCCGACAGCGTCGCGGTGAGCAGCACCGTCGACGAGCCGCGCCCGCGCGGTGTCACGCGCACCGGCGCGACGGTCGGCACGCCCGAGTACATGGCGCCCGAGCAGATCCGCAACGAAGGCGCCGACGCGCGCTCGGATCAGTTCGCGTTCTGTGTCGCGCTATACGAAGCGCTCTTTGGCACGCGACCAGGCGAGCCCGCCACGCGATCGCACGAGCCGATCCCGGCATGGGTCGAGGCGGCGCTGCAGCGCGGCCTCGCGCGCGATCCAGCGCAGCGATACCCCGACATGCAAGCGCTGCTCGACGCGCTCGATCCGGCACCGCGTCGGCGACGTCGTGCACGCGGCCTCGCGGTGGTGATCGCGGCGGTCGTCGGCGTGTCGCTGCTCGGTGCCGGACGTTGGGCCGCGCAGCGCGACGAGACCTCGCCGTGCGACGGGGTCGGTGCCGCGATCGACGAGATCTGGTCCGAGCCGCGGCAGCAGAGCCTGCGGCAGGCGATGGCCGAGCGTCCGGCCGCGCTGCGCGACGCGGCGCTCGCGACACTCGAGCCCGGCTTCACGCAGTGGCGCGAGCAGTGGCGCAGCGCCGCGCACGAGGCCTGCGAGGCCGCACAGATCCGCGGACAACAGTCGGCGCAGCGCCTCGATGCGCGCAACGACTGTCTCGATCGCGCGCGCACGCGCTTCGCCGCCGCGATCGCGCTGTTCGACGATGCCGCGCCCGAGTCGCTGGCCGCGGCCGAGAACGTGGTCGCACGGCTGCCCGATCTCAGCATGTGTGCGCGGGCGGACGCCGCGATCGCTGGCGACGTGGTGCGCCCGGAGCGTGCCGAGGTGCACGCGCAGCTGCGCGGCGTGCTCGACCGCGCCGCGGCACAGGTGTCGGCCGGCCGCCAGGACCAGGCCCGCGCGACGCTCGAAGGCATCATCGATTCGCTCGAGCTCGAGGGCTTCACGCACTCGTTGGCCGAGGCGCGGCGGCTGCACGGCGAGGTCCTGCTCGACATGGGCCGCAGGGTCGACGCGATCTCGTCGCTCGTCAGCGCGCTCGCGCTGGCGCACGGCGGCACCGACCGCGATGCGATCGCGTCGGCACAGATCGCGCTCGCGCGTGCCGTCGGGCGCACCGCCGCGGGTCGCGACGAGGCCGCGCACCTGCTCGCGAGCGCCACCGCCGTGACCGAGGATCTCGGGTGGTCGCGCTCGCGTCGCGCCGCGCTCGACCTCGCGGCGGTGGAGATCGCGTTCTTCACCGAGCGCTACGAGGACGCGCAGCGCCTGGGCGAGCCGCTGGTCGACGATCCCGATCTCGACGATTCTCGCCGCATCCGGCTGATGACACTGCTCGCGACCACGCTGGAGCGGCAGACGCGATTCGACGAGGCGCTCGCCGCCCACGATCGCGTGCTCGCGCTGGTGGAGCGCCTGCGCGGGCCGGAGCACCCGCAAGTCGCCATGGTGCTGGGCAACCGCGCCAACACGCTGCTGATGCTCGGGCGCATGCCGAAGGCGTGGGACTCGCTGCAGCGTGCGCTGCAGATCCGCGTCGCCGCGTTCGGCCCCGACGCACCGGTGGTCGGCGAGATCCACCGCCAGCTCGGCACCGCGGCCGAGGACGACACGGTCGCAGCCGAGCACTTCGAGCGCGCGCTCGCGATCCACCGCGCGGCCCACGACGACGTCGGCCTGTTCTACGCCCTCGCGGGATTCGGACGCATGCTCGAGAACCGCGGCGAGTTCGCGCGCGCCCGCAGCCTGCTCGACGAGGCGTTGGCCCCGGCCGAGCGGGCCTACGGCGCCGACTCGCTGCCCGTGGCGCGGCTGCTGGTGAACCGCAGCGGCCTGCGCTTCCGCGACGGCGAGCTCGCGCGCGGCGTCGCCGAGCTCGAGCGCGCGCTCGCGATCATGGTGCCGGCGCTGTCGGACCGCGACGTCGGGGTCGCGACGGCGCGCCTGGGACTGGCGCGCTTCTATGCGGCGCTGGGGCGCGGCGACGAGGCGCTCGCGCTGTTCGACGCGGGGCAGCGGGCGCTCGTCGCTGCGTTCCCCAGCGACGAACGCCGCAAGGTCACGTTGATGCTCGAGCGCGCCAAGCTGCTCGATCAGATGCAGCGCGCGGCCGCGGCCGACGTCGAGTGGGACGCCGTGCGCACCTACGCCGAGCAGCACCTGGCCGCCAACGATCGCATCGTGCTCGAGGTGTGGCTGACGTGGGTCGAGCGCGAGCACGCCGCGGGCCGCCACGCGGGCGCTCGCGCGCTGCTGCTGCGCGCGCAGGCCCTGGACGAGGGCGGACCCGAGGCCCCGTCGCAGCGCGAGCGCATCGCGGGGCTGCTCGCGGCCCGGCGTCGCTGAGCGCGACACGGCCGAGCCCATCGCCCACCCGCGCTTTCGCGACCCGGCCGCGAAAAAAAGCTCGCTCGCGCATGCGACCGGGACGACGCGCGCGCCTCCTGTGGTCGAAGGCAGACGCCGGCCGCCGCCGGCACGACCCGTCATGCGCATGCCCCTGCTCACGCTCTCGCTGATCGCCGCGTGCAACGGAAACCCCTCCGCGCCGCCGCGCACCCCGGCTGCTGCGCCCGCGCCGACACCGGCCCCGTCGACGCCAGCACCCGCGGTGGTCGCAGGCTCGCTCACGCTGCACTGCAGCTCGGGCGAGGTCACGTTCGCGCTCACCGACGCGACCGTACGGCTCACGGATGCCGAGCCGTACCGCACGCGGCGTCAGTTCAGCCCCGTCGAGGCGCGCTATCGCCTCGACGCGCCCGGGGTGCATCGCGAGGGCGCGTTCGCGGGCCTGCGCGACGGTCCGTACGCCTTCCTCATGGGCGCGAGCCGCGACGAGCCACGCGAGGTGCACGTCAACGGCGGCGGCGCCGACGGCCGCGGCTTCATCGTGAGCTGGCAACGCGGCACCGAGCTGGAGTCGGCGTTGCTGACGTGCACCGGCACGTTGTTGGGCGCGACGCCGGATCCGTGAGCACGTGGTGGCCGAGGCCACCGGTGTCGTAGGCTGCACCGTGTGGCGCGGGTCGTGCTGGTCAGCGGGGCGTCGTCGGGGCTGGGACTTTCGTGCGCGCGCGAGCTCGCGACGCGTGGCGACACCGTGTTCGGCACCAGCCGGACGGCGCGGCACGACGACGGTGGCGTCACCATGCTCGCGATGGACGTCGACGACGACGACTCGGTCGCGCGCGCGGTCGCGACCGTGCTCGAGCGCAGCGGTCGCATCGATGCGGTCGTGAACAACGCCGGCTTCGGCTTCGCCGGCGCGCTCGAGGACACCAGCACCGCCGAGGCGCGCGCCCAGCTCGAGACCAACGTGATCGGGGTGCTGCGCGTGTGCCGGGCCGTGCTGCCGCACATGCGCCGGGCCGGTCGCGGGCACATCGTCAACGTCTCGTCGCTGGCCGGGCGCATCGCGCTGCCGTACCAGGGCATGTACAGCGCCAGCAAGTTCGCGCTCGCCGGCCTGACCGCGAGCCTGCGCCACGAGCTCGCGGCCGACGGCATCCGCGTCGCGATGGTCGAGCCCGGCGATTTCAAGACCGGCTTCACCGCGGCGCGCCGCCTCACCGCCGCGAGCGGATCGGAGTCGGTGCATCACGACGCGCTGCGGCGCACACTCGCCATCGTCGAGCGCGACGAGGCCGGCGGCGCCGACCCGATCGTGTTCGCAAGGACGATCGCACGTCTGCTCGACGATCCCTCACCGCCGCTGCGCACCAGCTGCGGCCACACCAGCCAGCGCTTCGCCGCATGGCTGCACGATCGCGTACCCGATCCGATCGCCGAACGCGTGGTGCGACGCCTCTACGCCGTGCCGCGTCGACGCTGACGCTCGCGCGTCGGCGACCGCGATCCGCGTCACGCGGGCCGGCACACCGCGAGGAACCCCGGCTCCGCGACGTCGCACGTCAGCCCCTGCGGGCACGTCGGGCGCTCCGGCGTGCCGCCGCACAGCGGGCGGCACACACCCACGAGACCGTCGGCGGTCGGCTCCGCGTCGGCGCACCACAGCCCTGGGGCGCAGTCGTCGACGCCGCTGGCGAAGCTCTCGAGGTGACACGCTTCGCCTTCGGGGACGTCACCGGCCGCGGCGACACACGTCGCGGTCTCGAAGACGCCGTCCTCGTCACCATCGATGGGCGCGCAGATCTCACCCTTGCTGCACGCCGATGCGTACGGATTGCACACGGCCGACTGGCCCGAGCAGGCCACCGGCGCATCGCTGTGTCCGCACGATTCGATCGCACACGTCGCGGCGGCGCACAGATCGACCACGCAGAACATCGAGTCGCACAGCGCCGCGTCGTCGGCCGGACAGGTCGGTGGGCGGGGCACGCAGTCGAGCTGGTACTCCGATCCATCGATGCACACGTGCGAGGTGTCCCACTGCACGCAGACCTCGTCGGGCCCACACGCGCACGACGGCAGGCCGTCACCCGTGGTCGAGCTCTCGCTGCTGGTCGACCCCGTCGCGACCGTGCCGCCGCTGCTGCCGCTGGTCGCGTCCGTCGTCTCGCCGACGCTGGCCGACGTCTCCCATCCGTCGCACCCGCCGGTCACGCAGATGTTCGTCGTCCCCCCCGAGTCCGAACCCGACTCCGATCCCGACCCGGCCGACGAGCTCGGCCCGCACCCCACGACCGCCGCCACCACCCACCAACCGCCGCATCGACCACCGACCATCACGGGCCTAGTAACGCAACGGCCGCGCTGGTTCGCAGTCCGGTCGCGCCGTGTCGCGGTGCTTCGCGCCGAGCAGCCCCCGCCTGCGCCGCCGCGATCGCGACGGCGCTACCATGCCCTTCGTGCGAGCCGCCGCCTCTGCGATCGTCGCCGCGCTCGGCTTCGCATCGGCGTGCGCTCCGCCCGTGCTGGCCTCGCATGCCCCGGGCGGCCTTCGCGGGGCCTACGTCTCGGCGCGCGACGACCTGCACCCCGAAGGCGCGGCGTTCGACGAGGTCTCCGCAGCGTTCTTCACCGGCAGCCTCGCGCGCGGCGACGTCACGCGCATCGACGTCGACGGCAGCGAGTCGAGCTTCTTCGGCGGCTCGCCCTCGCGCGGCCGCGCGACGCTGGGGCTGGCCGTCGACTCGGCATCGCGACGGCTGTGGGTCTGCGTGCTCGCGGATCCGGCGTCCAAGGCCGGACGCGTGTGGGTGCTCGATCTCGATTCCGCCGCGCTCGTGCGCGAGGTCGATCTCGCGCGAGCGGTCGAGGGCGCGTCGTGCAACGACCTCACCGTCGACGCTGCCGGCACGGCCTACGTGACCGACCGCGAGCGGGCCGCGATCTACCGCATCGCCCCGGACGGCGATCCGGTGCTGTGGTGCAACCACGCCCTGCTCACCCCGGGCACGGTCGGTCTCAACGGCATCGCCATCACGCCCGACGGCGCGACGATGCTGGTCACCCACTACAAACCAGCGACACTGCTGCGCATCCGCATGAGCGACCCGACCGACGTGACCGCGGTCGACGTCGGCGGCGATCCGTTCTGGCGCCGCGCTCACCTCGTCAGCGGGGCCGACGGCATTCGTCTCGTCGACGATCGGCTGTACGTCGCGTTCGACCGCCGCATCTTCCGCGTCAGCAGCGACGACGGCTGGCGCACGGCGACCGCCCACGCGGCGCGGGGCTCGGTCGGCCGCGGCGTGACGGCGGTGGTCGCCGCACGCGGCGGGCTGTTCGCGGCCAACGGCCAGACTGCGCGGTTCCTGCTCGGTCTGCGCCCGCGGTTGCCGTTCCAGCTGGTGTTCATCGATCCCGCGCGCTTCGAATCGCCGGCGCCGCGCCGCCGCAGGAGCGCACCGGGGCGATGACCACCGTGGTGAACGTCGGCGCGATCGGGGTCGCGCGGCTGGGACCGCCGCGACCGCTGCGCTTCGCGGTCGCCGACGACGCGCGCGATCTACCGCAGCACGTGCGGGCCGGCAGCGCCCTGCGTCGCTGGGGCGAGCGCCTGGTGGTCGTGCAGGACGACGTGAACGCGCTCGCGTTGCTCGACGAACGCAGCGGCGTGGTCGAGCCGCTGGTGCTGCCGGCCGACGCGAGCGGTCGGCGTCACTTCAGCGAGCGCCGTGGCAACAAGGCCGCGAAGATGGACCTCGAGGCGTGCGTGGTGCTTCCCGACGGTCGCCTGCTCGCATTCGGTTCGGGCTCGACGCCGGCGCGCGAGCGGCTGGTCGTCGTGGACGTCGCGCACCGCGTCCGCATCGTCGACGGCGCAGGGCTGTTCGCGCAGCTGCGGGCGCCGGAGTTCGCCGGCGCGGCGCTCAACGTCGAGGGCGCCGTGGTGCACGGCGATCGCCTGCACCTGTTCCAGCGCGGCAACGGCGGCACGGTCGACGGTCGCGCGGCAGCCAACGCCATCGGCGACCTCGAACTCGCTGCGTTCTTGCGGTGGCTGGATCACGGCGACGCGCCGCCGCGGCTGCTGTCGATCCTGCGCGTCGAGCTCGGCGAGATCTGCGGCGTCCCGTTCGGCTTCACCGACGCGACCGCGCTGCCCGACGGCCGCATCGTCTTCCTCGCCGGTGCCGAGGACTCGCCGGACACCTACCGCGACGGCGACGTGCTCGGCGCGCGCGTCGGCCTGCTCGGCGGTCAGGGCATCGTGCTCGCGGAGATCGTCGATGCCAGCGGCGCGCCCACCTCGCTCAAGCTCGAGGGCATCGAGTTCGTCGGCGTCGCACCCGATGGTGGCATCGAGCTGCTGGTCGTGGCGGACATGGACGATCCCGACGTGCCAGCGGTGATCGCCTCGCTGCACTGGGCGCGTCCGTGACGACTGCCCCTTCGGCCAGCCACGCGCGCGATCGCCCTGCGGCTGCGGCGGCCATGAAACCCGTGCGTGGTCGTCGACAACGCGGTTGGCGGCGCGGCACGGAAGCGGCACCCGGCCGGGCGCCGCGGCACCGTCGCTACGCAAGGAGTTCATGGCGGCGCCCCGATCCAGCCGCACGTAGTGTCGCGGCATGCGATGTTCGAGCACGCTCGTCTGTGCGCAGTTCTTCCTCTTCGCTTGTTCGAATGCAGCGGGTGACGGCGAGTCGGGGCCCGACGATCCCGCGAGCTCCACGGACGCAACCGGTGAGAGCAGCGGGCATGCCGATGCATCGAGCGGTGGGACCTCGGCCGCGACGGCCGCGAGCACGGCCGGCACCACCGCGGCGACCGCCACGACGAGCGACACGAGCGAGGGCTCGACGTCGTCGTGGGGCGAGGCCTCGTCGGGCAGCGACGGCAGCACCGGCGCGCCCGACGACGCGCCGGTCCACATCGTCGTGCTCGGCGCGTCCACGGCCGCGGGCAAGAACCTCGTGGAGGGCGGGTACTCGCTCGAAGACTCCTGGGTGAATCGCTACGCCGCGTTCCTCGACGAGACGCGACCGGGCTCGACGGTGACCAACCTCGCGGTCGCGGGCTACCTGAGCTATCACGCGTTGCCCGACGGCACCGTCAACCCGCCGCAGTTCCCCGCCGTCGATCCCGCGCACAACGTGACGATGGCGCTGAGCTCGTCGCCCGACGCGATCATCGTCAACTTCCCCGACGGCGGCGCGCTCGACGACGGCGCCACCATCGAGGCGCTGGTCGCGAACTACAGCCTCATCGCGGACACGGCCGGAGCCGAAGGCGTCGAGGTGTGGATCGCGACCTCGCAGCCGAACCTCGTGATCGATGCCAACCAGTTCGCCGAGCGCGCTGCGCTCCGTGACGCGGTGTTCGAAGCCTTCGGCGAGTTCGCGATCGACTTCTGGTCGCCCTTCATCGACGACCAGGGCAACGTGGTCCACATCAACCCGTACGACGACGTCCACCCCGACGACGTCGGACACCTGCTGCTGTTCCAGCAGGTGCAGGCCGCTGGGATCCCCGAGGAGGTGCTGCCGTGATCGCGCATCGATCCAGCACTGGTCTCGCCGCGATGGCGTGGTGGTTGCTCGCCTGCACGAGCCCCGGCGACGACGAAGACACCAACGCGAGCACGAACGCCGACACGACGGCGCAGGGCGCCTCGGCCAGCGACGACGCGCCGTCTTCGGGCACGACCGAAGCCGGCGCCACCGGACAGGACGCGTCTGCGGGCACGCAGGATCCCTCGACGGGCGGCACCACCGGCAGCGCGGAGTCCGACGGTGGCACGACCGCGCCGACCGAGCCCCCCGACGCGATGACCGTGTACGCGATGCAGTGCTCGCCGTGTCACGGCGACGAGGGCGAAGGCGTCGTCGACGGCCCGACGCCAGGGCCCGAGATCCGCCACGCCGATCCGGTGCTCGCCCACTACCTCGTGCGTGCGGGAGACACCAACGCCACGGTCAATGCCGCCGGCGCGCCGGTCGGCCACCCGTCGATGATGACGGCCTTCGACGCGCAGACGGTGTCCGACGAGCAGCTCGACGAGATCCTCGCGTGGCTCGACGGCTTTCCCAAGCCACAGACCGGCGCGGAGCTGTTCGCCGACTACTGCGGCTTCTGTCACGGCGACGGCAACGGTGGCGACGACGACTACGCGACGCCGTATCACAACATCCCGTTCACCACCTCGGGGGCCAGCGACACGCTGCCCGAGTTCATCGCCCGAGTCCGCTCTGGCCACGTCGTCGACGATCGCGGCGTCGCCGTCGGCCCCGACGAACGCCGAAGCTACATGCCGGCCTTCGACGCGACGATCCTGAGCGACGAGGAGCTCGCGCTGATGGAGCAGTGGGCGCGGCAGCACTGACACCGCAGCGCCGTGCATGCCCGCGCAGGGCATTGCTACACCGACGGCGGCTCGTCCGCTTCGCTCGACGCGAGCTCCGGCAAGCCACCTGCAGCGCACCACCACCGACGCGTCGCGTCGCGCGCGCTGGCGTCGTCTCGGCCCGTCGCGGTAGCATGCCGCGGTGGAGCCCGCCCGACGCGAGGAGCTCGAGCAGGTCATCGCGGCGCGACGCGCCGACGGCGATCTCGCCGCTGCGGCGACCGCTGCAATCAAGGGCTACGGCCCCGAGATCCTCGGCTTCCTCGTGGTCGCGACCGGTCACCCGCAGCTGAGCGCCGACATCTTCTCCGACTACTGCGAGGACCTGTGGCGCGGGCTGCCGGGCTTTCGCGGCGAGTCGACCTTTCGCACCTGGTCGTATCGGCTGGCCTACCACGCGCTCGCGCGCGCCCGCCGTGACGCGGCGCGCAAGCGTGGGCGCGTCGCGGCGCTGTCCGACGTGCCCGAGGTCGCCGCGGTCGTCGACCACGTGCGCACGCGGACGCTGCCGCACCTGCGCACCGAGGTGAAGGCCGCGGTCGCGCAGCTGCGCGACCGTCTCGACGAGGACGAGCGCACGCTGTTGGTGCTGCGGATCGATCGTCGGCTGCCGTGGGACGAGATCGCGATGATCCTCGACCCCGAGGTGCCCACGCCCGAGGCCCGCCGGCGGCTGAGCGCGGCGCTGCGCAAACGCTTCGAACGCATCAAGCAGCGCCTGCACGAGCTCGCGCGCACGCTCGCAGTCGACGACGGCAGCTGAGCCGCCGGCGCAGGTGCTATGCTGCCGCCGCCCGCGTCGCGCATGGCCGAGTTCCACTCTCCGCTGATCGAGCTCACGCTCTCGCGCCTGCGCGAGTTCATCCGCGATCCCGGCGCGGTGTTCTGGACCTTCGGCTTTCCCATCGTGCTCGCGGTCGCGCTGGGCATCGCCTTCCGCGAGTCGCCGCCGCCACAGGCCCACGTTGCAGTCGCGCGCAGCGGCGCGCATGCCGACGAGGTCGCAGCCGCGCTCGAGGCCGACGATGGCATCACCGCGCAGGTGCTCGACGACGACGCCGCCGCACGTGCGCTCGCGACCGGCAAGATCGATCTGCTGGTGATCCCCGCCGTGCGCGACGACGGCTGGGTCTACCGCTTCGACGAGATGCGCCCCGAGGCGCGCACCGCCCGACTCGCGGTCGATGCGGTCGTGCAGCGTCGCGCCGGCAGCGAGCCCCGCGTGGTCGCGCAGGACGACGTGCGCTCCGAGCCCGGCGCGCGCTACATCGACTTCCTCGTTCCCGGCCTCATCGGCCTCAACATCATGGGCTCGGCGATCTGGGGCATCGGCTTCGCGGTGGTCGACGCGCGGCGCCGCAAGCTGCTCAAGCGCCTGGCCGCGACGCCGATGTCGCGCGCGCACTTCCTGCTGTCGTTCATGCTCTCGCGGCTGTTGTTCCTGGTCGCGGAGGTCGTCGCGTTGGTCGGCTTCGGCTGGCTGGTGTTCGGCGTGCCGGTCCGCGGCTCGTTGTTGACGCTGTCGCTGGTCGCGATCTGGGGCGCGCTGACCTTGACCGGCATCGCGATGCTGCTGGCCGCGCGCCCGCGCTCGACCGAGACCGCCTCGGGGCTGGCCAACCTGTTCATGCTGCCGATGTGGCTGCTGGGCGGCTCGTTCTTCAGCTACGAGCGCTTCCCCGAGGTCGCGCTGCCGATCATCCGCGTGCTGCCACTGGCGGCGCTCAACGACGCGCTGCGCAAGGTCATGAACGAGGGCCTGGGCCTCGCGGAGGTGGGCCCCGAGCTGCTCGCGCTGGGGCTGTGGGGCGCCCTGTCGTTCGTGATCGCTGTGCGGGTGTTCCGGTGGCAGTGATCGCGGCCGCGGTGATCGAACGGCCAGCGTCGCATCGCGATTGACCTGCCGCGGCGCGGGCGCGAGGCTTGCGACGGCGCGATGCAGCAGCCGTGGACCCTGGCCTCGATCGCCGACGAGCACGGCCTGCTGCTCGTCGACGACGGTCTGCTGGACAAGGTCGCGCTCGTCGCGAGCGGCGGCGTGGTCGAAGGTCCGCTGCGCGGTCGCGGGCTGCTGACGCCCGTGCACGCGCTGGTGGCCGCGCTCGACTCGCTGGCGCGATTCCCCTCGCTCACCGCGTCGCGCGAGGCCATCGATCGCGTGCGCCTGTCTGCGAAGACCGACACGGTGCCGATGTGGAGCGGCGACGTCGCGGTCGACGGCGACGTGCGGCGCGCACTCGCGATGACGCTCGCGGCGAACGAGCGGCTCGCGGCCGACCGCGTGCTCGACGATCTGTTGCTCGCGCTCGCGGTGCTGCACGAGCCCGACCTCGCGGTGCAAGAGCTGTTGGCCATGGCGCAGCTCGATGCGAAGGCGCTGGCAGCCGAGATCGAGGCCGCGCTGGTGCTCGACGTCGATGGCGAGGCCGGCAAGCCGCTGACCGAGGCGCAGCTGCGGCTGCACGCGTCGATCCTGCACGCGGTTGGTTCGGCCATCGCGGGCCACGACCTCGAAACCGCGCGCGCGTTCCTGCGGCGAGGTCCCGGACCGACGGTGCTCTACGTCGCGGGCAGCCCCTACGCGCGCCGTGTGACCTCGGTGCGGGCGTTCCGGCGCTTCGCCGGCGGCTCGCCGGCGCTGCGCGTGGTGCCGCGGCTGGTCGCCGACTTCGCGTTCTCGCCCTCGTCCCGCGCGGCGCTGGGATTGGCGGACGCGCTGCGCGGCAACGGCCCGCAGGTCCACGTCGAACACCTGCTGCTCGCACTGTACGACGCCAAGGACGGGCCCACGCGGCAGGCCTTCACGCACGCGGGCATCGACCGCGCCAAGCTGCTGCAGCGCCTGCGCACCGCCGACTTCGACGCACCGCCGTACCGCGCCAGCGAGCCCGCCGGGGCGCTGCCGCCGATGTCGTCGCACGCCGCGTTGGCGGTCGCGCTGGCGGTGCGAGCCTCGACCGCCGCGAGCGACACGGTCATCCGCAGCCGCGATCTGCTGGTGGGCCTGTTCGATCTCGAGGGCTGCCACGTCATCGATCTGTTCCCCGAGGTCCGTCGCGAGCTGCGTGACAACCCGCCGCGCGCCGACCCCTCGGATCCGCCCGAACCGCAGCACCCGCGCGAGCCCGACGGCGCGTTGGTGCCGGCATTCGGCGGCGACGGCCTCGACGGCCGCGACGTGCTGGGCTTCTCGCTCGAGGTCGATGCGATCGCGCGGCTGGTCGCGTCCGACGGCGTCGATCCACCGCTGTCGATCGGCCTGTTCGGCGAGTGGGGCTCGGGCAAGAGCTACTTCATGCGACGGCTGCGCGAGCGCATCGACGGCTTCGCCGCGGCGACGCGACGGCGGCGCGAGATCGCCGGCGTGCCCACGCCGGGCTACGTGGGCCACGTGGTCCAGGTCGAGTTCAACGCGTGGAACTACGTCGAGGTCGATCTGTGGGCCAGCCTGGTCGCGCACATCTTCGACCGGCTGCACGCGCACGTCACCGACGAGGCCGGCGCGGAGCAGCGACAGTGGGAGAGCCTGCTGCACCGGCTCGACGACGCCGAGAGCCGCCGGCACGACGCCAAGCAGGCGCTCGAGCTGGCGCAGCTGCGGCTCGACGCGCGACGCCGCGAGCAGGCCGCGCGCGAGCGGACGCTGGCGTACCAGATCGAGATCCTGCGGCGGCACAAGAAGCTCAAGCAGCCGATCGCGGACATCGAGAGCACCCTCGGCATCGCCGCGGCGCGCGAACTCTGGGATGCGATCGTGCTGCGGAGCAACCGCGTCGGCGCGGTGATCAAGGCGATGCCGCGCACGCTGCAGGCCGCGCGCTCGCTGTTCACCGGACCCGCGGCGTGGTGGCTGATGTCGGCCATCGCATTGCTGATCGTGCTGCTGCTGGTCGCGTGGCACCTGCAGTGGTTCCCCAACATCGCTGCGGTCGCGGCCGCGATGCCGCTGCTGCTCAAGTGGGTGCAGACCGCGATGGGCCGCAGCGACGCGTTGCTGCGAGCGATCGAACGCTTCCAGGAGGCGATGCTCGAGCTCGAGCGCTCCAAGCAGGAGGTCGACCGTGAGGCGCTCGAGCGCCTGCGCGAGGAGGCCCGCGCGGTCGAACAGGCGCGCGCGGAGCACGACGTCGAGCGCGCGCGGGTCGAGCAGCTGCGCGGCGAGATCGCGCGGCTGTACCCCGGCGAGCAGCTGGCGGACTTCCTCGCCGATCGTGCCGCGAGCAGCGACTACCGCAAGCATCTGGGTCTGCCCGCGCTGGTGCGCCGCGACTTCGATCGCCTCGGCCGCCTGGTGCGGCCGCACACCCACCGCGTGAGCAAGGCCGACGTCGACGGGCTCGCGGAGGCCAGCGCGCCCGCGGCGTTGTGCAGCGCCTTCGCGGCGCTCGACGACGACGATCCGTTCGTGCTCGCGAGGGTCGAGCGTGTGGAGGATCGCGTGAAGGTGTTCGCTCGCGACGGCCGCTATGCGATCCTCGATCGCCGGCGCAAGCACCACGACGAGCACGTCGACGAGGCCACGCTGCCGTACCTGGTCGATCTGCGCTCGCGCGACGACGAGCCGCTGGGCAAGCGAAACCAAGACGGCAAGCTGGTCGATCGACACGGCAAGCTCGCCGAGGTCGCCGCGAAGCTGGTCGACGTCGCGCAGCCCGCCGTGATCCCACCCAAGCTCGCGGAGCTGCTGCGCCGCAACGCGCCGCTGCGCGGCCCCGAGGTGCGCAAGGTCGACGACGGCACGCGCTGGGAGATCCGCGATCACGACGGTGCGCGCTGCGTCGAGATCGGCTTCGACGGCAGCCAGGCCGTGATCGAGATCAGCTGGCCGATGCACCCGACCATCGAGCGCATCGTGCTGTACATCGACGACCTCGATCGCTGCCCGCCCTCGCGCGTGGTCGAGGTGCTCGGCGCAGTCCACCTGCTGCTGGCATTCCCGCTGTTCGTGGTGGTGGTCGCGGTCGACGAGCGCTGGTTGGTGGGCTCGCTGCAGGAACACCACGCCGGTCAGCTGCGCGATGCCGACGAGCGCTCGCTCCCGCAGCTGCGCGACACCTTCGAGGGCCTCGCGCAGCCTCGCGACTACCTCGAGAAGATCTTCCAGATCCCGTACTGGGTGCCGCGCATGACCACGCTGGGTGCCCAGGCCCTGGTCGCGGAGCTGGTCACCACGACCGAGGCGATCCAGATCCCGCAGCTCGATCCCACCTTGGTCGTGCGACCCGATCGGCCCAAGCCGAAGGTGGCGGCCGGCGAGGCCAACGCGGCGAGCGACGACGCCGACGTCGCCGGGCCCGACGTCGAGTCGGGGACCCCGCCGCCAGCGTCGGACGACGGTGCTGCCGACGACGGCGGCGGCATGCCCGGGTTGGCCTCGCCGCTGGTCGGCACCGGCACGCCGGCGGTGCAGGCCGCGGACGCCCCCGCTGCCGCCGGCCTGGCCGGCACCGGCACGCCGGCGGTGCAGGCCACGGACGCCCCCGCTGCCGTGCAGGACACCGCATCGGGCCCCGCGACCGACACGCTGCAGGTGCCCGCCCCCGAGAGAGATCAGGCCAAGGACGACGAGGCGTTGCTGCGCTCGCGCGTGATCACCATCGACCGCGACGAACGCCGCGCGCTGCAGGCCCTGGTGCCGCTGGTGCAGAAGTCGCCGCGCGCGATCAAGCGCTTCGTCAACATCTACCGCGTGCTCCGCAGCACGCTGACGCGCGAGGACACGGCACTGCTGCGGCACGACAACGTCGCGGTGCCGTTCGGTCCGGTGACGCTGCTGGTGGCGATGATGGTCGGTGATCCCGAGCAGGGCTCGAGCCTGATCGAGCGCATCGATGCCGCGCCCGAGGGCGCGACGCTGCGCGAGGTCATGACCGCGTGGCTCGGCCCACCGCCGCAGGCCGGCACCGACGAGCCCGCGTGCCGCGACGCGCTGCGCGGTGCGCTGGCCGACGAGCGCTGGGGCACGCAGCTGGTCGTCGCGCTCGGGCCCCTGCCCGCTCGCGTGCGCCGGTTCTCCTTCGGCGCGCGCGCGCACACCGGCTGAGCCGCGCGCGGACGCGGCCAAGCGGTGGACCGCCGGCCAATCCATTGGCCACGCGGCTGACGTGTCGGCCGCGGCGGACCATCCTGCCTTCGTGAACCCACGACGAACTCCATCACCCTTGCACGGCGAGGTCGTGCTGGTCAGCGGCGCGAGCCGGGGCCTGGGCCTCGCGCTCGCCCACCGTGCCGCTGCTGCCGGCGCCGCCGTGGCGATGATCGCCCGCGACGCCGACGCGCTCGCGCAGGCCGCCGCGGCCGTGCGCGAACACGGCAACCCGGTGCTCGCGCTGGTGGCCGACGTCGCCGAGCGCACGCGCGTGCCGGCGATCGTGGCCGAGATCGCCGCGACGCTGGGCCCGCCGTCGATCGTGATCCACAACGCCAGCAGCCTCGGCACCGTGCCGTTGCCGCTGCTCGCCGACACCGCGCCGGAGGTCTTCGATCACACCTTCGCGGTCAACGTGCTCGCGCCGTTTCGGCTGTCGCACGCGGTCGTCGGCGCGATGGTGCTCGCGGGCCGCGGCCTGCTCGTGCACATCAGCTCGGACGCGGCGGTCGAGGCCTATCCGCGCTGGGGCGCCTACGGTGCGTCCAAGGCCGCGCTCGATCACCTCGCGCGGATCTGGGACGCCGAGCTCACCGGCACCGGTGTCGCGTCGCTGGCGATCGACCCCGGCGAGATGGACACCGCGATGCACGCCGACGCGATCCCCGACGCCGATCGCAGCAGCCTGCAGCAACCCGACGACGTCGCCGCGCGCATCGTCGCCCGCATCGTGGACACGCTGCAGCACGGCCGCACCGGCGAGGTCCGCACCGCCGCGTCGGCGCAGGAGGTGGCGGCATGAAGGCCCGGGCCACACCGCACAAGGGCGGCGACCGTCAGCGCCTGTTGGTGATCGATCCTGCAGGCGACGCGATCGTCGAGCGCACCGTGGGTGCGCTGCCGCAGCTGCTGCGCGCGGGCGATCGCGTGGTGGTCAACGACGCTGCGACGATGCCGGCGTCGCTGGCGGTGCGCGCAGCCTCGCGCGACGCCCGGCTCGAGCTGCGCTTCGCAGGCCCGCCGACCCACGGACGCTGGCCCGCGGTGCTGATGGGCCCGGGCGACTGGCACACCGACACCGATCGGCGCGAACCACCGCCGGTGCTGCTGGTCGGCGACGCGCTCGCGATCGAGGGCGGCGGACGGCTCGAGGTCGTCGCGGTGGATCCGTACGCGCCGCGGCTGCTCGAGGTCGCGTTCGATCGCGACCAGGCGCAGGCGTGGGCGCTGCTGCTGCGGCACGGACGCCCGGTGCAGTACGCCTACCTCGATCGCGATGTCGAGCTCGCCGAGGTGCAGACCAGCTACGCCGGCCGACCGTGGTCGGTGGAGATGCCCTCGGCAGGCCGCCCGCTGACGATCGCCACGCTGCTGGCCCTGCGCGCAGCCGGCATCGGCGTGTCGCGGCTGACCCACGCCGCCGGCTTGTCGGCGACGGGCGACGCGTCGCTCGATCGCCGGCTGCCGCTGCCCGAACGCTACGCGCTGCCGCAGACGACCGTCGACGAGATCGCGCGCAGCCGCGACGCGGGCGGCCGCATCGTCGCGGTCGGCACCTCGGTGGTGCGCGCACTCGAGGGCAACGCCCGCGCCCACGGCGGACGCCTGCGCGCCGGCGAGTTCGTCACCGACCACCGCCTCGGTCCCGGCGTGACGCTGCTGCAGGTCGACGGCGTGCTCTCGGGCGTGCACGAGCCCGGCTCGAGCCATCACGCACTGCTGTCCGCGTTCGCCCCGGCCACCCTGCTCGAGCGCGCCCACGCCTACGCGCTGTCGCACGAGCTCGCGATCCACGAGTTCGGCGACTCCACGCTGGTGTTGCGCGGAGCCGCCGAACCCGTGGTGCGATCGCTGTCCGCGGCGGCGTGACCGAAGACTGATAGCAGTCGGTCGACACGACGGCTGGATCGCGGAGCGCGGAGCGATCGGAATGGCGGCGAGTCAGCGCGTTGCTGCACCGAAGTCACGGCGCCGACACCATGACGTAGTGCCTCAGTTCGTGCGGTTTCTGTGGGCTCGTGTTCATGAACACGTCGTCGACGCCGTCGCCGTTGAAGTCCACGCCGTGCGCGCCGCCCGAGGTGTGGGAGTAGCCAGCGTGCGGGTCCTCGAGCGTGACGAACGGCTCGACCACCGCCTCGGAGAGTATCGAGCCGAGCACATACAACTGGACCGTGTCGCTGGGTGCTGGGCCCAACGCGAGCCACTCGCGTGTGCCGTCCCCGTCGAGGTCCGCGCGGGTCTCGAGCCTCAGCAGCTGCGGGTCGTCCGCGTCCAGCGGCACCAACACCCCTTCCTCGAATGTCCCGTCGCCGCGGCCGCGCATATATCCCGCTGTGACGCCCGCCTCTGCTTCGAAGTTGAGCACCAGGTCCATCACGCCGTCGCCATCGGCGTCGGTGACCTCGAGCCACGAGTTGTTCGACACGTACCCGGTCGGAAACCACCCCGCCAGCTGCAGCTCGCCCACCGCCGCGTCGACGAGGAACACCCCCACCACGTGCCAACTCGGGTCGTAGTGCGGCGGGTACGGATCGCACACGAACGTGTTGTCCGCGATCACCAGGTCCTCGT
>JAIBBS010000035.1 GCA_019694555.1 Nannocystaceae bacterium | reverse complement strand
GCGCACCGCGACCGCGGCCGCGCCGGCGCCGGCGCGGCCGCGGTCGCGGTGCGCGGCGGCGTCGCGACGACCGGGGTCGCGCTGGGGTGCATGCCGGGTTCGAACCGCGTGGTCTGGCGCAGGACCTCCATCCCGCGCTTGGCCGGCGGACGCCGCTCGGTCACGTCGTCCGCGACCTCCTCGTAGACCAGGCGGAAGCTGCCGATCTCGATCTCGTCGCCCGAGGCCAGCGTGTGTCGCGTGATGCGTTCGCCGCCGACGAAGGTGCCGCTGGTGCTGGCCAGATCGATCAGCAGCACCTCGCCGTCGCTGCCGACCTCGACCTTCGCGTGGCGACGCGAGACCTCGGGATCGCTGAGCTGCAGATCGACATCCGAGGCGCGGCCGATGGTCACGCGGCGCTCCACGATCACCGTCGTGTCGTGCGGCAAGCCCGCGATCGCCCGGAGCACCCGACGCATCGGCAACGTGGTCAATCTAGCAGGGTCGGCGCCCGCGGGCCGCAACCGGCCGCCGCGAACCCGCGGAGCACTGCGCGGCGCGGGAGCCGACGTGGTCGCGAACACGGCCTGGGCAGCGGCGGGACGCTCAGCGAGCGCGCCACTGGTCCCACTCGGGAGCACCCGCGAACAGCAAGCCCAGCCGTCCGCCGTCCGAGCTGACCACGCGCGAGGTGAAGACGATGGTGCGCGGCCGCTTGCCGACGACGAGATCGATGACCAACCACGCGAGGTTGCCGACCGCGAGGTCGGGGATCTGTGCCGTGACGGCGGCCCCACCCGCGCCGAGGTCGTACACCGTGACGCGGGCGGTGCGATCGCCGAAGTGGTCGCCGTAGCGCAGTCGCGCCGGGAAGCCGCAGCGGAAGCGGCAGAATCGCCGTCCCGCGGCGGCCGGGTCCGGGTCGCCCGGCGGCTGGTGCAGCGCGCCCTGCAGCGCACCGAAGCGGCGCACGTCGGCCTCGCTCATGGGATCGCCGCGCAGCGATCGCAGCCGCAGCGCGCGGTAGTCGAGGATGTCGCCGATGATGTCGCCCGAGTAGTTGCTGCCGTCGGGGAGGCACGCGACCACGCGGTGGCGGTCGGCACCGGGCTCGACCACCAGCGAACCCGACGACGGCGTGCGCTCGCGCGGGGCCGGCAGGTCGAGCGACCAGTGATCGACGGTGCGCCGGTGGGTCTCGATGGCGTTGGACTTCACCGCGAACACGCCCGCGTCCGGATCGGGCGCCTCGTCCTCGACCTGCTCGAACACGAAGCGTGCGCGCATGATCCGGATCTCGTCGCCCGGCACCAGCCGGTGCCGCACCACGCGGCGCTCGCCGACGAAGGTGCCGTTGTTGCTGGCGAGATCCATGAGCACGGCATTGCCGGCGTTGTCCTCGATCACCTGCGCGTGCTGGCGCGAGACGCCATCGTGCAGGATCTGGATGTCCGAATCGCTCGCACGACCGATGCGCGTGCGCCCCCGGACCACGAACACCGCGCCGGTGAGGGCGCCTTCGATGGCTCGGAGTTGACGACGCATGAGTCCTGCGAGTGTAAACCCAAGTCGGCGACCGCGGCGCTACTGCAGCCCCGGGAATCGCGGTGGATACGGCAGCCCCAGGTGCACGGCACCGGCGACGACCTGGCGCTGGCGCTCACGCCAGAACTCGGGCGTGAACAGATCGGCATGGTGCGCGAGGAATGCCTCGCGCAGCGCCGGTGGTTCGCGCGGCACGATGAACGGGGCCCACTCGGCCGGGAACACGTCGGCGTCTGCCACTGCGTAGTAGGGCTGATCGGAGAGCTCGTCCTCCCAGCTCCGCGGTGCCGGGATCGCACGAAAGTTGCAGTCGAGCAGCGGGCAGATTTCGTCGTAGTCGTACAGCACCAGCCGGCCGTGCCGCGTCACGCCGAAGTTCTTCCACAACAGGTCACCCGCGAAGACGTTGTGGCCGGCGAGCTCCTTGATGGCCGCGCCGTAGTCGATGATGGCCGCGATCGCCTGCTCGAGGCCCACCTGCATGAGGTACAGGTTGAGCGGCGTCATCTTCTCCTCGATGTACAGGTGCGTGACCACGACCTGCTCGCCCTCGACGTGGACGCTGTTGCCGGCCTTGGCCCGCAGCTCCGCCAGACACTCGGGGTCGAAGCGGCGACGTTCGAACGCGAGGTACTCGAACTCCTGCGTGTCGGCCAGGCGACCCACGCGGCGGCCGCGGAAGACCTCGCGATAGCAGCGCAGGATGCCCTCGCGCGTGGCGGTGGGCTTGTCGAAGCGGTCGCGGATGATCTTGAAGACGTTGCGGTACGACGGCAGCGTGAACACGGTCATGACCAGGCCGGCGATGCCCGGCGCCATGACGAAGGAGTCGTCGGACGCGCGCAGGTGTTCGACCAGCTCGCGGTGGATGAGGGTCTTGCCGTGGCGGTGGTGCGCGATCGCGATGTACAGCTCCGACTCGGTCAGGCTCGGCATGAGCGTGGCCAGGAACGCGACCACGTCGGCGGGCTTGAGCACGTCGACGAAGAAGTAGGCTCGCGTGGAGCTGAACACCTGCAGCGCGGCGTCGACCGTGAAGAGCGCGCCGTCGACGACCATGCCCGCGCCGGTGGGCTGCACCGGCACCAGCAGCGGACAGGTGCCTTCGGCGCCGTGGATGCGCGCGACGATGTAGCCCTCGCGTGCGCGGAAGAACAGCGGCTTGAGCACCTCGATCGCGGTGATGTGCGGCGAGCGACCGTGCTCGGCGCAGTGGCGCGCGTGCTCGGCCCGCAGCCAGCGGGCGTCGCGTTCCGCGTCGCACCACTGCAACGCCGGCCGCACCTGCTGCAGCACCGACGCGAACAGCTCGTCGGGATCGTCGGCGACCACGCGACGGATCTGCCCCGGCACCGGGTCGTCGTGCGCGGTGTCGAGGTCGCGGTCGAGGAACTCGATGTCGGCGTTCACGCCGACGGTGCGGAAGGTCTTGCGCGTGATGGCGTTGAAGAAGGTCTGCGCGACCTCGTGGTCGACGCGATCGCGGATGAGCTGGGCGTAGCGGCTGTGGGCCTCGCGCCAGACCCCGACGTCCTCGGCGTGGATCCGCGTCAGCGGCCGCAGGCTCGCGAGCGTGCGCACGACGTAGCGCTGGTACAGATCGATGCGCTCGTGGTGGAGATCGTCGACCCGCGACCAGTCGCGCACGTCGAACCAGCGCCGCGCCTCGCGGGTGATGCGATGGAACTCGGCGTAGAACGCGTCGAAGCCGGCGTGGACCAGCCGCGCGATCGCGGCACCGGGCTCGTGGCTCATGCCCCGGCCGCCGCCGGCACCGCCGTGACGACCTTGGCGAGGTACGCCGGCGACACGTCCGTGACGCGCAGGCCCTGCGATGTCAGCCCCGCCGCGAGGTCGTCGCCGAGGTACTCGCGGTAGAAGGGCTCGTGCATCTCGCGGCTGAAGCGATCGACGAAGTAGGCGATCTCGGCGCTGTCGCTGCGCTGCACCGAGTCGACGATCACGGTCGCGCCGTGCGGCCGCAGCACCCGCGCGAACTCGCGGAAGACGTTGCGACGAGCGTTGCGCGGCAGCTCGTGGAACAGGAACACGCTCACGACCGCGTCGACGCTGGCGTCCGGCAGCGCGATGGCCTCGCCGTTGCCGACGATGGACTGCAGCCGGCCGCCGGCCCGCTCGACCTCCTGCTCGGCGAGTTCGAGGTAGAAGCGGCTGAGATCGAGCCCCAGCAGTTCCGCGTCGGGCATGGCGCGGCACAGCTGCGCCAGCGTGCGCCCGGTGCCGCAGCCGACGTCGAGCACGCGCAGCGGCCGGCCCAACCGTCGCCGCAGCGCCGCCAGCGGCACCAACGCCTGCCGCCGCATCACGTCGGCGGTGCCGCCGAACAGGAACTCGACCGAGACGTCGTAGAGCTCGGCCGAGCGCCGGCTGAGGTAGCCGTCGGTCTGCCAGTGGAACGTGCGCCGGTAGTACGGCGGGTACTGCTTCACCGCGACGTCGTCGGGGAGCTCGCGCCAGCCGCCTCGCTTGCGCCGCTGCACCATCGCCGGCACGTCGCGCACCAGGTCCGGCAGCGCGCGCGCGTAGCGTTGCCACGGCAGCCCGAACAACAGCCCGCGGGGGTAGACCCCGGCGGCGACGTTGTCGAGGTCGCGCTGCAGCAGCGCGTGCCAGCGTTGCTGCAGCGCGTCGAGCTCGCCGCGGCTGAAGCTCTCCCGCTCGCGCAGCAGCACGCGGCGCGCGGTGCGTTGCGTCAGCCCGCACAGCCGCACCAGCAGGTGCTGTTGCGCGTGGTAGGCGAGCGAGGACCCTGATGCGAGCAGCGGCTGCAACACGGCATCGCGAGTCTAGCAGAGCCTTTCGTCAACGTCGGGGACGCAGCCCGCTGCACTCCGGGCCCGAGCCGAGCGCCGCGAGCGCGCGATCGATCTCGCTGCGCATCGGATCGTCGGGCCAACGCGCGACGAAGCGCTGGTACGCACAGCGCGCGCGATCGGGCTTGCCGGTGTCACGCAGCAATCGCCCGAGGTCGAGCAACGCCGTGCGCGCCGCGGCGTGATCCGGGAAGCGACGCACGAGCGTCTCGAGCAGCGCGATGGCGTCGCGCTTGCGGCGATCCGCCATCGCGGCCTCGGCCTGCCGCGAGAGCTCGGCCGCCGAGGGCTCGCGCGTCTGGGGCTGCGGCGCGGCGGGCTTGGGCACCGTCGTCGCCGGCGGCGTGCCCCGCTCGGGCGTGGACTGCTCGGGCGCGAGCGGCTGCGGCGACGGCTGCGGCACGAGCTCGTGCGGTGTCGCGTCGCCTGGGACCTCGGCGTCGTCGCGGACGTGCGCGCGCTCGGGTGCGGGCGCGTGGAGCACCGCGCCGCCGCCCTCGCCGGGCTGCAGCGCGTGCGCGGCCTGCTCGTGATCGCCGCGGGTCTCGACCGAACGGCGTCGATCGAGACCGAGCCACAGCACTGCGATCGAGGCCGCCACGGCCAGCGCTGCGATCGCGATCGTGCGCGTCCGTGCCGCGCGCCGGGCTGCGACCGCGGCCGCCAGCGTGGCCGCGTCCAGCCGCGAGGGTCCGGGCCGCTGCGCCCGCGCGCGCTCGACCAACGCCGCGAGCGCGGGCTGGTGCACGAACACACCGTCGTCGTGATGCCCCGGCGAGATCACGATGCACCCTCCGACTCGCGGGCGAAGGGCGCGGGCAGGCCCAGCGCTTCGCACAGCAGTTCCTCGGCGCGCCGCGTCCGATACGACACGGTCGACACCGGCACGCCCAGCACCGCGGCGGCGTCCTGCAGGCTCATGTGTTCGATCGCGCGGGCGGTGAAGGCCTCGCGCAGCTTGTCGGGCAGAGTGCCCAGCGCGGCGTAGAAGCGGTCGAGGTGCTCGGTGCTCTCGAGCCCGTCCTCGGGCGTGGGCACGGCCTCTCGCTCGACGCGCGCGGCGTGCTGCTCCCGCGACTGCCGACGGCGCTGCGAATCCCACCAGTTGCGGACCTTGTTGGTCGCGATGGTGTACAGCCAGGTCTCCAGCTGCGCGTCGCTGCGAAAGCTCGCGAGCGAGGTGAACGCGGCAATGAAGACCTCCTGCACGAGGTCGTCGACGGTCGCGGCGTCGCCGGTCATGCGCAGCACCTGCCGCGCGATGCGACCGCGGTGGGCCTCGAACAGCTCGGCCTGCGCCGCCGCGTCACCGCGTTGTGCGGCTGCGATCACGGCTTGGCCGGTGAGCGGCTGCGAGCGCCCCACTGCGCTGACCATGGTAACCGACACGGCTCGAGGACTTGGACCGCCCCCGAGGCTCGCAATCCAACCCCCCGCGACGACGGGCCTACGTGCGTGAACGTGGGGGCAGGCGCAGGCCCACCTCGATGCCCGCGAGGAAGCGCAGCGTGCCCAGCCGCAGCGCGTCGCCCTCGCCGGCCGCGCGCACCGGCGGCGCGGTGAGCTCGACGCCGGCCCGCAGTGCGACCACCAGGTTGCGGTGGTGGAGCATCGCCAGGCCTGCCACTTCGGTCACCGAGGACAGTCCGCGATCGCGGCCGCGATCCCGAGCGACCAACAGCTGCACGTGCGGCACCACGTCGCCGCCCAGCCACCACCGGCCTACGGGCGCACCGAAGGCCGCGCCGCCACCGAGGCGGAAGCCGTCGATCGCAAGATCACCGCGACGGGCGTGTACGGTCGCGAGCGAGCCCAGCACCTGCACGTGGCGCCACGCGACGCCGCCGCGGACGCTGGGGCCGCCGGTCACGTGCGCGGGCCGTCCGGCCGCGACGCGAAAGCCCAACGTCAGCCATCCCTGCGGCTTGCGCGGCAGCGGTGGCGGCCGCACCGTGGGCGGTCGCTCGACCGGTGGCTGCTGATCGATCACCAGCGACAGCGCCGCGGCGAGCTCGCGGCTGCGCTCCTCGGTGGTCGTCGAGGCCAGCGCGAAGCTGCGGGTGACCTCGCGGCCGTACTCGTGCCGCAGCACCGCACGGACCTCGGCGGTGCCTTCGCCGTCGCTGATCTCGACCGTCCACGGCGCCGCGGCCTTGCCCGATCGCAGCTCGAGCGCGACCTCGACGGTGCTGGCGTCGACCTGCGCGCTGCTCGATCGAACCTCGCCGAGGACGAACAGCAGCGCGAGCCAGGCGAGCACCGGGCCACGGTTTTGCCATGGAGGCCCGCGCGCGCGCAACCGCGCCGACGTGCGCCCGAGCCCGCGTCAGCCCGGCGGCGGCGGGTAGCAGCAGCCGAGGTAGCAGAAGAAGTCGGTCGGACAGTCCGCGGTCTGATCGCAGGGGTCGGTGTTGGGACAGTTGTTGTCGCCGCAACCCTCGGGCGGCTCGACCTCGCCGAAGCACACCTGGCACTCCTCGGGCACGCAGGGCACGCCGCAGTCGTCGATCTGATAGGTGCACGGCTGGCACGCGTCGAGGTTGTCGAGCGAGCAGTCCGGGCCCGAGTTCAAGAAGATGTGCACCGGACCGTCGGGCGTCTGCACCTCGCAGCAGCCGAAGCAGTCGCAACCAGGCGGCACGTACTGCTCGCAGAACATCACGCATGCGGGATCTTGGTTGGGCGGGATGTTGTTGCAGTTGTTGCCGCCGGTGTATTCGCAGCCGATGTTGCCGCCGGGGTTCTCGGGATCGCACTTGAGATCCCAGATGCAGCCGTCGTCGCCCTGACCGCTGTTGCCGTCGAAGAAGCAGTCCTGCTTGCAATCCATGTTGTCGCCGGGCAGGCCGGTCTGGAACGAGGACTCGTCGTCGTCGCAGGGACCGGTGCACTCGGGATCCATCAGGTCGATGAAGCCGTCGCGATCGTTGTCCATGCCGTCGCCGCAGGCATACTGCGCGCCGCCGCAGTCGAGCGGATCACCGGGATCGTTGCCGGTGGTGCCGCTCGAGCCCGAGCCATCGGAGGACGATCCCGACGCACTCGGATCGGTCGTCATCGTGGTCGCGTCGCCGCTGCTGCCGCTGCCATCGCTCTGCGTGGTCGAAGCGGTCGTGCTCGCCGTCGTCGCGCTCGTGCTCGCCGAGGTGTTGGTGCCGATCCCGGTGGTGCCGCTGCTGCCGGACTCGGCGCCCTCGCCGGTGTCGCTCTTGGGGCAGGCCGCGAGCAGCGCCCCCAGGACGAAGAGGGATGCGCGCGGACAGACGGCGACGCGATCGCGAAGGTTCGGCATCGAGGCTGAGACCACCCGCCGGGCTGCGCTTTCCAACCCGGAGCAAGAATTCCGTGGGGGCCGTCGCGCGCCGCCGGGCGGGTGTGGAGCCGGTGTAGGCTTGGAAGCGGGCGGACCCGTGCGGTCTACCGCCGCGATGGCATTCGCAGGCACCCTTTGTTCGCGTTCCGGGCGACGCGCACCGCTGCAGCTCGTCGCGATGTGGCTGGTCGTCGCACCGGCGTGCAAGGACGAGGAGCTCGATGCCTCGGAGAAGCCCGGCGCCGCCGAAGCCTGCGAACCGGCAGCGTCCGCCGACGCCGACAACCCCTGCGCAGACGGGCTGGTGTGCGAGCCGACTGCGGACGGCTACCTGTGCGCCGCCCCCATCGAGCTGCGCGGTCAGGTCATCGACGCGCAGACGCAGGCCGCGATCGAGGGCGCACTCGTGACGGCGCTCGACGAGACCGGCATGCCGATCTCCGATGCGGCGCGCACCGACGCCGACGGGCACTACGAGCTCTCGGTGCGGGCGCGCCGCGATCCCCAAGGCGAGCTCGCCAGCGACGTGCGCTGGACCCTCTTCGGCGCGGCGCAGGACTACGCGCCGTTTCCCGGCGGCGTCCGTTCCCCGCTGCCGGTGGACGCGAGCGCGCCGACCGACGAGCACGGCGAGCACGACGAGACCATCCATGTGATCGACAACGCGACCACCGTGGTCGCCCTGCTGCCGCTGCCCAGCGCCGGCGGTGCGATCGTCAGCGGGCGCGTCGACGCCGATCTCCCCGGCGGCACGCTCGTGGTCGCCGAGGGCGGACCGGCGCCCGCGCCCTACACCATCGCCGATGCCTCGGGCGCGTTCGTGATCTTCAACGTGCCCGCGGGCACGACCACCGTCCGCGGCTATCGTCGCGGCCTCGCGCTCGAGGCCGCGACAGTCTCGGGCGCCGCGGACGACGTCGTGCTCACCGCGACGGTGCAGGACGAGGCCCAGATGGCGGCGGTCAGCGGTTCGATCAACATCGTGAACGCGGCCGGTGGGCTCGCGAGCAGCGTGGTGCTCGTGCCCAAGAGCGTGTTCGATCCGGCGCTCGAGCGCGGGCCCGTGCCTGCGGGCCTGCGTGCGCCCGCGCCCCCGGAGGCGCCCAGCGTCTCGGGCGCGTTCTCGATCCCGGGCGTGCCCGCGGGTGACTACCAGGTGCTCGCGGCGTTCGAGAACGACACCCTCGTGCGCGACCCCGACACCGGCATCGCCGGCACCGATCTGCAGGAGGTCACCGTGCCGGCCTCCGGTACGGCGCAGGTCGCAGAGTCGTTCAAGGTCACCGAGGCGCTGGCCGTGCTCGGCCCCGGCGCGGAGCTGCCCGAGGCGGTCGCGGCCCCGCCGACGCTGCGGTGGGCCGACGACTCGAGCGAAGACCGCTACGAGCTGCGCGTGATCGATGCGTTCGGCACGCTGGTGTGGGAGGTGCTCGACGTGCCGGGCGTGAGCGGCTCGGACGCGGTCGAGGTCGCCTACGCCGGGCCGGCGCTCGAGCCGGGCATGTACTACCAGTTCCGCGCGACGTCGATCCGCGAGACCCCGAACAAGACCAGCCCGATCTCGCGCACCGAGGATCTGCGCGGCGTGTTCGTGTTCCAGCCCTGAGCCGCACGGGTGCGGCCAGCCCGCGCGCGATCGCGGGCTGGAGGTCCGCATCGGTCGCGCCGATGTCCGGCGCGGCCCCATGCGAATCCCCTACGCCCCACCTGTGTCCCTGATCCTGGCGCTCGCCACCGCGAGCTGCGTCGCCGAGGCGGAGCCCGACGAGGAGTTCGAGTTCCGCTGCCTCTCGGGCATGGCCTCGGGCCTCATCGGCCTCGACCTGGTCGACATCGGCGGCACGCCCGACATCAGCGGCACGTACGCGAACGTGTTCAGCAACACCAAGGTCGCGCTCGCAGGCAACTTCACGCTCGACGGCAGCGCCATCAGCGGTGGCAGCGTGACGATCGCGGGTACCCGACTCCCGGGCAGCTCGATCATCGAGAACGCCACCGGCATCACCGTCAGCGACCCCAGCGCGCACGTGACTGCGCACAAGACCAACAACGACAACGCGAAGATCCCCTGCATCACCAAGGGCAACAAGTGCACCTCGCCGGTGGTCGCGGGCGTGCTCACGCTCGCCAGCCAACAGAGCCTCACGCTGCGCAGCGGCAACTACTACTTCACGGGCGTCAGCATGAGCGGCCAGTCCGAGCTCACCGTCGACGGCACCGCGACCATCTATCTCGACGGCGGCGCGACCTTCAACGGCGGTTCCAGCTGCCACGGCGGCGGCTCGCTCACCGTGATCTCGAGCTCGAGCTCGGAGATCAAGCTCAACGGCGGTGGCTCGACCGCGATGCAGATCTACGCGCCCAGGGCGACCGTGCGCTTCGCCGGCACCCAGGGGTTCCGCGGCTCGGCGCTGGGCAAGCAGCTGATCATCAGCGGCACCGCCGATCTCACCGTGGTCTCCGACATCGCCGGCGGTGGTGGCTACGTCGCGTGCCCGCCCGACGGCCCGTCGAACACCCCGCCGCACGGAGGTCAGTGACCATGGCCCGCCTCGATGTGCTGCACCGCGGTCTCGCGGCGCTGCTGCTCGCGAGCCTCGCAGGCTGCGACGACAACCACGCCGGCGCGGCGCCGGTCGGGCTCTCGCCGACGACGGCGGCCGACGGTGGCGCGTCCGGTGGTGGCGACGTCGACGACGGTGCCTCGTCGGCGGACTGCCTCGACGGGCTCGACGCCGCGGGCAGCTGCACGTGCGGCGCCGTCGACGAGTGCGCGACACAGTGTGGCGACCGCTCGTGCGACGTCGAGTGCAACAACACCGCCAGCTGCGAGATGGGCTGCGAGTCGGGCGAGTCGTGTGCGCTCGCGTGTCGCGACACCGCGGGCTGCAGCCTCGGCTGCGGCGGCACCGGTGAGTGCTCGCCGCGCTGCGACGGGTCGGCCACGTGCGCGCTCGACTGCGCCGACGCCGGACGCTGCGACGTCGAGTGCATCGACACCGCGCAGTGCCTCACCGCGTGTGCCGGCGCAGGCGTCTGCGCACAGAGCTGCACGGGCACGGCCTCGTGCGCGGTGTCGTGCGACGACGCGAGCGAGTGCGCGTTGACCTGCTCGCAGAGTGCGTCGTGCGATCTCGCGTGCACCGACGGACGTCCGTGCGCGCTCGCCTGCGACGACACCGCGAGCTGTCGCTGCACCGGCGCGGGCTGTTCGCTGAGCTGCGACGGGCGCGAGCCGGTCGAGTGCCCCTCGCCCCACGCGGACGTGCAGGCCTGCAACCTCGCCGACTGCCCGGGCTGAGGCTCGGTTCCGCGCCGGGCCGCGCGCCCGGCCCCGGACCACGGTCGACGAGCGGACGGGGCCGCCACGCTGGCAACGGCGCCAGCGTGGCCCTTGGCAGCGACCTGGCGCTTGCCGATGTGCCTACCGAGTGGTAGAGAGACGGCTGTCCGCGGGGTAGGCTAGGCTCTGCCCGCCCGTCCTCACCATGCCGCCCTTGGAACGCAACAAGCGGGACGTCGCCCAGCGCATCCTCGACCACGCGACCAAGCTGTTCGCGCGCCACGGTTTCGTCGGCGCGTCGCTGCGGGACATCGCGAAGGCCGTCGGCATCCGCAAGCCGTCGCTGCTCTACCACTTCCCTTCGAAGGACGATCTGCGCCGCGGCGTGCTCGAGCAGATGCTCGCGCACTGGAACCACGCGGTGCCGCGGATCCTCCGTGCCGCGACCGCGGGACCCGAGCAGTTCGACGCCATCGCGACCGAGGCGTTGACGTTCTTCCGCGAGGACCCCGACCGCGCGCGCCTGCTGCTGCGCGAGCTGCTCGACCGCCCCGAGGAGGTCGCGCCGCTGGTGGCGATGCGCGTGCAGCCGTGGTCGAAGATCGTCTGCGACTACATCCGCAAGGGCCAGGAACAGGGCCGCGTCCGCGCCGACGTGGATCCCGAGGCCTACGTCGCGCAGGTCATCAACCTGGTGCTGTGCGGCTTCGCGACCCACATCAGCATCTCGCGCGTGCTCGCCCAGGCGCCCGAGGAGCACGACCCGAGCGAACGACTGCTGCGCGAGATGCTGCGCGTGGCCAAGTCCAGCCTGTTCGAGACCGGGCCCGCACCGGCGCCCGCACGCGCACGACCGGCGATCGCCGGCGGCGCCTGATCGATCTCCACCGAGCTCGCGGCCCGCAGGCCGCCCCATCAACGAGGACCCCGTGGCCAACTACTTCGACGACAACGACGACCTGCAGTACTACTTCGACAAGGGCATCGACTGGGGTCCGCTGGTCCGCGCGACCGAGCGTGACCTCGCCGGTGGCGAGGCCGGTGCCGCCAGTCTGGCCGAGACCGTGGACGGCTACCGCCAGATGGCGCAGATGGTCGGCACCTTCGTGGCGCAGGACGTGGCGCCCGCGGGCCTGGTGGTCGACCGCGAGGGCATCCACCTCGACAAGGGCGAGGCAGTGGTGCCCAAGCGCATGCAGGCGATCTTCGATCAGATCAAGGCGCTCGACCTGCACTGGCTGTGCGTGCCGCGCGAGCTCGGCGGCATGAACTCGCCGCTGCTGCTGTACTTCATCAACACCGAGCTGTTCGCGCGCGCCGACGTGTCGATCACCGCGCACCACAGCTTCCACGGCGGCATCGCGCTGGCGATGCTGATCTTCTCCATTCGCGAGGGCTCGACCGAGTTCGACGGCGCGACCATCACCAAGACCCGCTTCCAGGACGCCATCGAAGAGGTTGCGCGCGGCGACGCGTGGGGCACGATGTGCATCACCGAGCCCGACGCCGGCAGCGACATGGCCGCGCTGCGCACCGTGGGTGAGCAGGACGAGCACGGCAACTGGTTCGTGACCGGGCAGAAGATCTTCATCACCTCGGGCCACGGCAAGTATCACTTCGTCATCGCGCGGACGGAGCCCGCCACGGGCCACGGCGCCGACGATCCGCTCGCGGGCCTCGGTGGCCTGTCGTTCTTCCTGGTGCCGGCGTGGCACGAGGACGAGCACGGCCGCCGCCACCGCACCGTGACCATCGACCGCATCGAGGAGAAGCTCGGCCACCACGGCTCGTGCACCACCGCGCTGACCTTCGATCGCTCGCCCGCGTTCCTGCTGGGCCAGCGCGGCGAGGGCTTCAAGTACATGCTCACGCTGATGAACAACGCGCGGCTCGGGGTCGGCTTCGAGTCGCTGGGCGTGTGCGAGGCCGCCTACCGCATGGCCCGCGACTACGCCGCGCAGCGACCGTCGATGGGCAAGACCATCGATCGCCACGAGATGGTCGCGGACATGCTCGACGAGATGCGCACCGACATCCAGGCCATCCGCGCGCTGGCGATGTACGGCGGCTACCACGAGGAGCTCGCGACCAAGTACGAGCTGTTCGCCAGCCGCATCGGCGGCAAGGGTGAGCTCGAGACCAAGCAGCTCGAGCGCCGTGCCAAGCAGCACAAGGCCAACGCCCGCCGCGTCACGCCGCTGCTCAAGTACCTCGCGGCCGAGAAGGCGGTCGAGATGGCCCGCCGCAACATGCAGATCCACGGCGGCAACGGCTACATGCAGGAGTACGGCGCGGAGAAGCTGCTGCGCGACGCGCTGGTGATGCCGGTGTACGAGGGCACCAGCCAGATCCAGTCGCTGATGGCGATGAAGGACGCGCTGGGCGCGATCATGAAGGCGCCGCAGGAGTTCGTGAAGCGGCTGGCGCAGGCGCGCTGGCGCAGCCTCTCGGCCCGCGACCCGCTCGAGCGCCGCGTGGCCAAGCTGCAGCACCTCGCCCTCGACGCGCAGCAGTTCCTGGTGCGCAAGACCGCGACCGACAAGTTCCGCTCGCTGTCCGACAAGCCGCTGTCGCAGTGGCGCCACGCGTTCCTCGAGGACTGGAACCCCAAGCGCGACTTCGCCTACGCGATGCTGCACGCCGAGCGTCTCACGCGGATGCTGACCGACGTGGCGGTGTGCGAGATCCTGCTCGAGCAGAGCCGCAAGCACCCCGAGCGTGCCGACGTGCTGCGTCGCTACCTCGTGCGCGCGGAGCCGCGGTGCCGCCACCTGCTCGACGAGATCCAGACCACCGGCGCCGAGCTGCTGGCGAAGCTGCAAGACGATCGACCCGCCGCCAACGCGGCCGAGTGAGGACTGCCATGGCCGTCGCCAACAAACACGTGTTGCAACAGGGGCCCGTGCTCGCCACGCTCGCGCACGCGGCCTGGACCGCGATGCGGCAGCAGCTCGACGCGCGGCTGGGTCACGCCGCGCCGAGCACGATGCCGCCGCTGCCCTCGGCCGAGGTCGTCGAGACGCTCGCGCCGCGCCCCGCCGATCTGGTGCGCGACTACATCCGCAACACCGGCGGCGATCCGTCGGCGTACCGCGGCACCGTGCCCGCGCACATGTTCCCGCAGTGGGGCTTCCCGCTGTCGGCGCGCACGCTCGAGGGCATCCCGTACCCGTTGGTGCGCGTGCTCAACGGTGGCTGCCGCCTGCAGATGAACGCGCCGCTGCCGGCCGACGCGCCGCTGCACGTGCGCGCGCGACTCGAGGACATCGACGACAACGGTCGCCGCGCGGTGCTGCACCAGCGCGTCGTCACCGGCACCGAGGAGCACCCCGAGGCCGTGGTCGCGGACCTGTTCGCGATCGTGCCGCTGTCGTCGAAGAAGGACGGCAGCAACGGTGCGCCGCGCGAGGACAGAAAGCCGGTCGTGCGCGTGCCCGAGGACAGCGAGGAGCTCGCGCGCTGGCGGCTCGCACCCAGCGCGGGCCTCGACTTCGCCAAGCTCACCGGCGACTTCAACCCGGTGCACTGGATCCGGCCCTACGCCCGCGCGGCGGGGTTCCGCTCGACCATCCTGCACGGCTTCGCGACGCTGGCCCGCACCATCGAGGGCCTGCAGCGCACGATGTTCGCCGGCTCGGTCCACGCCCTGGCCGAGATCGACGTGAAGTTCACCAAGCCGCTCGTGCTGCCGGCCAAGGTCGGCCTGTACGTGCGCGGCGACGAGGTCTGGGTCGGCGATGCGCCGGGTGGCCCGGCCTACCTCGCGGGCAAGTTCGTGCGCACCACCGGAGCTTCGACATGAGCGACTTCCTCCTCGAGAACGAGGCCGCGCGGCGGCTGATCAAGACCCTGGGTCTGCCGGTGCCGGTGCCCACGCGCCTGCGCCGGGCCAAGGCGCCGCAGGACGATCGTCCGCTGCACGACGACGACGTCGTGGTCGGTGCGGTGCCCGGCGGGGCCATGGCCGGCGTGCTCGCGCAGACGCTCACCGTCGCGGGCGCGTCGCCGATGGTCACGCGCGCCGATCTGCTGCCGGCGTTCGCCGAGCCCGGCGAGGCCTTCGGTCGCCCGGCCAAGCTGATCGACCTCGCCGCGGTGCCCGACGGGCTCAAGCTGCGCTCGCTGGTGTTCGACGCGACCAACCTCGGCGATCCGACCGAGCTGCGCGCGCTGTACGACTTCTTCCATCCCTTGATCACGCGCCTGGGCGGCAGCGGTCGCGCGATCGTGATCGGCCGTCCGCCGGGTTCGTTCGAGTCGGCCCAGGTCGCGGCCTCGCACGCGGCGCTCGAGGGCTTCGCGCGCAGTCTGGCCAAGGAAGTCGGCAAGCGCGGCTCGACCGCGCACGTGCTGTACGTCGAGCGCGGCGCCGAGAGCCGCGCCGAGGGTGTGCTGCGCTTCCTGCTGTCGCCGCGCTCGGCGTTCGTGTCGGGCCAACCGCTGACCGTGACGTCGGAGGTCCGCGCGCCGCAGTCGTGGCGCTGGACCCGGGGGCTCGCGGGCAAGATCGCGTTGGTCACCGGGGCTGCGCGCGGCATCGGTGAGGCCACCGCGGAGCTGCTCGCGGCCGAGGGCGCGCACGTGGTCTGCCTCGATCGCCCGCAGGACGACGCGCTGGTCGCCCAGGTCGCGCGGCGCATCGGCGGCTCGGTGCTGCTCGCGGACCTGGGCACGCCCGAGGTCGCGCGCACGATCGTCGATCACTTCCGTGCGCAGCACGGTGGCGTCGACATCGTGGTGCACAACGCCGGCATCACGCGCGACAAGACCCTGGCCAAGATGAAGCCCGAGGCCTGGGACCAGGCCATCGACGTGAACCTGGTCTCGGTCGCGCGCGTGACCGCGGCGCTGCTCGAGGGCACGCTGCGCGATCACGGCCGCATCATCTGTCTGTCCTCGGTCGCTGGCATCGCCGGCAACATGGGCCAGACCAACTACGCCGCCAGCAAGGCCGGCATCCTCGGCTATGTCGCGAAGCTCGGTCACCACACCGCGTCGCGCGGCATCACGGTCAACGCGATCGCACCGGGCTTCATCGAGACACGGCTGACCGCCGCGATCCCGGTGATGATCCGCGAGGCCGGACGCCGCCTGTCCAACCTGGGCCAGGGCGGTCTGCCGCGCGACGTCGGCGAGGCCATCACGTTCCTCGCGGGCCCCGCGGCCCACGGCATCAACGCCCAGGTGCTGCGCGTGTGCGGCGGCGCCCTCATCGGCCGCTGAGCCCGCGCCGGTCCCCTTCCCTGCCCGCTGCCAAGGAGAGTTGTCGTCATGTCCGATTCCCGTGCCTCCGTCCTGGTCCCACCGCCCAAGGGTCGCCGCGCCGTCGTGGTCGCGGGCCTGCGCTCGCCGTTCGTGAAGGCGTTCGCCGAGTTCCTCAAGCTCGACACCATCGCGCTCGGTGACGCGGTGGTGAAGTCGCTGCTCGACAAGACCCAGCTCGACCGCGGCGCCATCGATGCGATCGTGTGGGGCGGCGTGATCCTGCCCGGGCTCGCGCCCAACGTCGCGCGGGAGATCGCGCTCGACCTGCGCCTGCCCGCGCGGGTCGAGGGCCACACCGTCACGCGCGCGTGCGCCTCGGGCCTGCAGGCGGTCACCACCGCGGCCGCCGCGATCGAGCGCGGCGAGTACGACGTCGCCATCGCCGGCGGCTCCGACTCCACCAGCAACGCCGAGCTCAAGCTGCCGCAGAAGGTCGTGCACGCGCTCGCGCCGCTGGCGTTCGGCAAGGCCACGCCCAAGGACTACCTCGGCGTGCTCGCGCAGCTGATGCCGCTGTCCGAGGTGCTGCCCAAGATGCCGAAGATCGCCGAGCGCACCACCGGCCAGGTCATGGGCGAGTCGGCCGAGATCATGGCCGAGCGCAACGAGATCAGCCGCGAGGCCCAGGACGAGTTCGCGGTGCGCTCGCACCACCGCGCCGCCGCCGGCATCGCCTCGGGGCGACTGCGCCGCGAGATCGCGAAGATCGAGACGCCCGACGGCAAGACCGTCACGGCCGACACCATCGTCCGCGCCGACACCAGCCTCGACAAGCTGGCCAAGCTGCGGCCGGCGTTCGCCAAGAACGGCACGCTGACCGCGGGCAACTCCAGCGCGCTGACCGACGGCGCCGCCGCGGTGCTGCTGATGAGCGAGGATCGGGCGCGCGCGCTGGGCTACACGCCGCTGGCGTACTTCCGCAGCTGGGCCTACCGCGGCGTCGATCCGGCCGACCAGCTGCTCATGGGCCCGGCGCTGGCGATGCCGGCCGCGCTGGAGCGCGCGGGCCTGTCGCTGGCGGACATGGACCTGGTCGACATGCACGAGGCCTTCGCGGCGCAGGTGCTGTCGGTGCTCAAGATGCTGGGCAGCGACGCGTTCGCGCGCGCGCGGCTGGGCCGCGACAAGGCCGTCGGCGAGGTCGATCCCGCGCGGCTCAACGTGTACGGCGGATCGATCGCGCTGGGCCATCCCTTCGGTGCCACCGGTGCGCGCATGGTCACGACCATGGCCAACGAGCTGCACGAGAGCCGCAAGCGCTTCGCGCTGCTGGGGATCTGCGCCGCGGGTGGCCTGGGTGCGGCCGCGGTGCTCGAGCGCGCCGACAGCTGACGCGCGTCCGCTGGACCCAGGCCACGATGCCGTCGTGGCGAACGCGGCCGCGGCCGGGAGCCGCGGCCGTCGGCGCGGCACGTCGTCGCAGTGGGCAGCGCGAACAGAACTCCCACGCCGCGCGTTGCGGCGATCGTGCCCGAGCTGCCCGGCGTGTGCCCGCGACGACGACGGTTCCTCGGACTCGCCGCGGCCGCGCTGGGCACCGCGTGCGGCGGTGATACCGGCGGCGTGCTGGCGCCGGTCTTGCGCAGCCATCGTCGCACCGACGCGGTCGTGCGGCGCGGCCACACCGCGCAGCCCGAGCCGGCCGCGACACGACGCGCGCGCGAGGGCCTGTTCGCGCACGGCGTGGCCTCCGGCGATCCGCTGCCCGATCGCGTGATCCTGTGGACCCGCGTCAGCGTCGCCGACGATGCCACGCCGACGGTGCACTGGCTGGTCGCGGAGGACGAGGCGCTCTCGCGCGTGGTCGCGCGCGGCCGCGTGCGCACCAGCGCCTCGCGGGATCACACCGTGAAGGTCGACGTGCCCGGACTCGAGCCCGGCACGTCCTACTACTACGCGTTCGAGTGCGACGACACGCGTTCGCCGGTCGGCCGCACGCGGACCACGCCCATCGGTGCGGTCGAGCGCGTGCGCCTGGCCGCGGTCTCGTGCGCCAACTACCCCGCGGGCTTCTTCAACGTCTACGCCGCGCTGGCCCAGCGCGACGACCTCGACGCGATCGTGCACCTGGGCGACTACATCTACGAGTACGGCCGCGGCACCGGTGGCGAGCGTGCCGAGCTCGAGCGCGCACACGACCCCGCGCACGAGTGCGTGAGCCTGGCGGACTACCGTCGCCGCCACGCGCAGTACAAGACCGATCCGGACCTGCAGGCGCTGCACGCCCGTCATCCCTTCATCGCGCTGTGGGACGATCACGAGACCGCCAACAACGCCTGGCGTGGCGGCGCGCAGAACCACCAGCACGGCGAGGGCGCGTGGGCGCAGCGGGTCGCGGACGCGATCCAGGCCTGGCGCGAGTGGCTGCCGGTGCGCGATCCGTTGCCGGCCGAGGACGCCCGCAGCGCGCGTCGCAGCCTGCGCTTCGGGGACCTGGTCGAGCTGGTGCTGGTCGATGCGCGCCTGAGCGGTCGCGCGGCCCAGGTCGCGATCGACGACGCCGATGCGCTCGCGGACCCGCGGCGGGAGCTGCTCGCACGACGCGACGAACGCTGGCTGCTCGACACGCTGGCCGACTCGCAGCGCGACGGCGTCGCCTGGCGCGTGCTGGGTCAGCAGGTGCGCATGGGCGCGCTGCGCGACGAGCTCGGGCGCCCGCACGACACCGACGCGTGGGACGGCTATCCCGCGGCGCGCGACCGCCTGCTGCGTGGACTCGAGCGCCGCGGCATCACCGACCTGGTCGTGCTCACCGGCGACGCGCACCAGAGCTTCGCGTTCGAGCTGCACCGCGATCCCTTCGCGAGCCCGCCCTCGGGTGCGCTCGCGGTCGAGCTGGTCACACCCGCGGTCAGCTCGCCGCCACCGTCGAGCCCGCGCTCGCTCGCGGCGCTGCGCGCGAGCCATCCGCACCTGCGCTGGGCCGACCTGGTGCACCGCGGCTGGCTCGAGCTCGAGCTCGACCGGAGCAGCGCGATCGCCCGCTGGTACCGCGTCGACGACGTCCGCCAGCCCGACGATCGCGCCGCGCTCGGCGTCGCGATGACGATCCCGCGTGGACGCGCGACGCTGCTCGAGGGCGAGCCCGCGTCGACGGCCCCGCTGGTGGCGATGCGCGGGCCCGATCGCGCTAGCGCGCGCTGACGCGGTCGCCGTCGGCCGGCAGCGACGCGAGGCCGCGCACGATCACCGTCCGCAGCGCGGGCTCGGTCAGCGGGTCGTCCGCGATCGCGCGCAGGGCCGTGCGCGCCTGCACACCGGCCGGCGAGCCGCCGGCGGCGAAGCGCAACACGATCGTCGCGGCCGCCTGCACCGCACGCGACTCGGTCGCGACGATCGCATCGGCGTGGTAGCGCTGCACGAACGTGGTCAGGGCCGCGAGCGCAGCCGCGTCGTCGATGGCACCGAGCGCGTCGACGATGCCGACCAGCGCGTCGGTCGAGGTGCCCGGGTGCAGCAGCAGCGCGGTGAGTTCGGCGGTGACCTCGGGCTGGGCCGAGCGCACCGTCTGCTGCACCAGCGGCGTGAAGTCCTCGTCGACGCGACCGAACGCCGGGCGTCGCCGCAGCTGCGCCAGCGATGCCGCGAGCTCCTCACGCGACGCGCTGCCCCAGCGGGTCGCGATCAGCCGCTGCGCGTGGGCCTGCAGCGTGTCGGCGGCATCGGTGGCCGCATCGTGTGGACCCGACTGGCCGCGGGCCAGCGCGAGCACGGTGCGGCGGACCTCGACGTCGTCGTCGCGCCACAGCAGATCGGCAGCGATGCGCTGCACCGGCAGCAGCCGCGGATCGGGATCCTGCAGCAGGCGGTGCAGGTCCGCGGTCACGCGCGGCGAGTCGGCCAGCCGCGGGTTGCGGCGGATCTTCGGCGGCGCGCCGAGCACGAGCGCGCCGCGGATGGGCTCGCCGCCGCCGATGCGACGGACCACGCGCCCATCGCTGTCGTCGAGCACGACGATGGCACCGTCCTCGCGCGCGAGCACCACGCGATCGCCGAGCACCTCCATCGCCACGATCTCTTCGTCCTCGCTGTGCACCCACCGTCCGCGCAGCGGCTGGCCCTGTCCGTCGAGCCGCATCGCGACCACGGCGCGTCGCGCCAGCACCATGGCGTCGCGCGGCGTCGCGTCGACGTCGGACCAGCGCAGCCACAGGCGCACGCGCTCGTCGTCGCTGTGACCGACGTCGATGCGTCCGGTCGCGTGGAAGACGTCGTCGTGCCCCGCGAGCAGCTCGTGGGTCGCGTCGGTCTCGCCGCCGAGGTCGACCCATCGCGTGCCCGCGCCGGCGAACCACGCGCCGCGGCGATGGGCCACGCGCTCGAGCGCCAGGCCCTGCGTGCCGGCGGCCTCGACATCGAGGCGCGCGAGCTCGCGACCGCTGCGCAGCCGCAGCGCGACGATCTGCTCGCCCGCGGGCACGACCGCGACGTCGCCGGCGACCTCGGGCACGCCCAGCGGCGCGGCGGTGTCACGCCGCCACAGCCGGTCGCCGTCCTCGGTCGAGAACGCCATGATCTGCCCGCGCACGCCCGGGCGATCCTCGAGCACGGTCGCGACGATCCACGGCTCGGCGATCGCGACGCCGGTCAGCGCCTCGCCGGGCAGCACCAGCGTGCGCTCGATCGCACCGCTGTCGCGATCGACCACCACCAGCTGTTGCCCGCGCACCGGCAGGATCACCCGATACGCGCTCGCGACCGGGTGGCCCGTGACCACCAGCGGCAGCGACCAACGCGTGCGGCCGTGGATCGGATCGACCGCGACCACGCGATCGCGCTCGACCATCACGACCAGCGGCAGCGCGGCCGCGGGCGCATCGACGTCGCCCTCGGCCACGACCGCCTCGGCACGCAGGCTGCCGTGCGCGGGCGCCTGCGCCGGCAACACCCGGGCACAGGCCCCGGTGCCGAGCACCAGCGCCAGCATCGCCGCGTGCCGCAGCATCACGACTCGGGCTCCAGCACGATGATCTCGTCGTCGAGCGCGGCCTCGTCGACGTCGGCGGTCGCGTCCTGCAGCGCGGCGGCCTCGGCCGCGAGCGCGGCGTCGTGGGCCAACATCTCGCGCACGTGGACCTCGGCCGCGGCGCTGGGATGGCGCTGCGACAGCGCCAGCGCGAGGCGGCGGATCGACGGCGCCATGTCGGTCGCGGCGGCCGCGATCGCACGGTCCGAGTGACTCGGGCCCGCGGCGGCCCAGGCCACCAGCGCCCGCGCGCGCACGTCGACGCGGCGGTAGCTCGCGAGCTGTTGCACGACGTCGAGCAGCTCCACCCGCGGCGCCTGCTGGAACGCGTCGAGCATCGCGATCAGGGCGGCCGGCGGCGCACCGCGGGCGACCCGCTCGCGCAGCGCGTCGGCGCTGGTCGAGCCCGGCTCGCGCAGCCACGCGATCAAGTGCGCCGAGACGGCCGCGACCTCGGTCTCGGGGCGCAGCGGCGCCGCACGGTCGTGCCCCGACGCGGCGGCACCGAGCACGAACGCCAGACAGATTGCTTCGGGGGTCACGCGAGCCTCTCGCGGGCGGGCGCCGTCGCGCGCAGGCCCTGGCGGTTAATGCGACAAGCCGATCCCGCCTTCAACTTTCGCGCGGGCGCGCGGACCGGCGAGCAGCCGCGCAGCCTGGTGCCGGGATCGACGCCGCGGCGGGCCGTGCGGCCGCGGAGCTCGAGAGGCGGCCGGTGAGCCTGCGGCCGCGCGCGCAGCAGTGGGGTCATCCTTCATGGGTATGGTCGGGGCCGCGCGGATCCGTGCGACCACCCGGCGTCGACGCGCGTGACCTGCCCGGCAGCCGCGGCCGCCGTGGCGCCGCCGCCGTCAGGACCCTGGCGCGGGGTCCCCGGGCGCGACACCGCGATCATGGAACCGCGGGCGAGATGCAACGGCGTTGACCCCAGCGTGGGCCGCCCTACCGGCCGCGCGGCTGGGTTCTCGCGTGTCAGCGGGCACTGGCATCCGCGTTGCTTGGCGTACGACCATGGCCCGCTCCGATCGCACCGCCCGCGATGGTTCGCCCAACGACGACGACGTGCTCGACGCGCTGTCCTCGGAGCTGTCGCGGGTCGAGTGGTTGGGCCAGCGGCTGCGCCGGGATCGCGGGGCGCGACGCGGGCGACTCGACGAGCCGTCGCTGTGGACGCGACTGCTCGCCTGGACGCAGTGATCCACGCCGACCCGCACCTGGCCCGCGGTAGGCCGCAGCGCGAACGACTATGCCGGTGAGCCGGCGCCGCCGGCGTCGCGGGCCCGGCGTCGGCGTGCGAGCAGCTCGGGGAACGAACGCAGCGCGAGCTCGTCGTCGGCCAGGCCCGCGCGGCGCAGCGCGTCGGTGTCGATCGCCGCGCTGTCGCGCGCGCGCAGCAAGAACCCCAGCAGCGCCTGACCGGTCGCGGCGTCGTCGAGCACGGCCGCGCCGTCGGTCGCCGCGGTCGCGCGCTCGAGATAGCTGCGCAGCCGCGTGCTCGCGGCCGGCAGCGCCTCGAGGAAGAAGCGATAGTTCGCGGCCCAGCGCACCGGCACCTGCGCCGGGTGCAGATCCCAGCCCTGCACGTAGCCGCCGACGAGCGAGCGTCGCACGTGATCGTGCATGAGCCGCCACGCCCGCCACACCGCTTCGCGGTTGGCCCGCGTGCGCTCGTCACCACCGCGCGGGTGCGGCTCGACCGGCAACACGTTGGTCGAGCCGTCGCAGATCTCGACCGGGGTACCCGCGCACGCCAGCGTCATGAAGCCGCGCGCCACGTCGCACATGGGATGATCGATCGACTGCCACGCCGCCGTGATGCCGCACGACGCGGTGAAGTCGTACACGCCCAGCGCGACCGCGAGCAGGCGATCGCCGCCGGCGCGGATGCACGCGGGCAGCTGGAAGCGGCCGTAGCGGTCGAACACGACCTGCGTGACCTCGACCATGAACTCGAACGGCAGCGCGCCGGTCGGCAGGCCCAGCCGCTGCTCGCAGCGCGACAGCAGCTCGACCATGACCTCGACGTGATCGACGTGCTGGACCTTGGGCAGCGTGACGCGGAAGCCGCTCGGGATCCCGCCGGTGCGCTCGACCAGCGTGCCGACGAAGCGATCGAGCGTGGCGATGGAGCGGCGCGCGCACGCGTTGGTCAGCGGCTTGATGCGGATGCCCGAACAGCGGCTCGCGCTGCCGTCGGCGATCGCATCGGCGAGCGCGCGCGCACATGCGGTCGCGTCCGCGTCCTCCTCGGCGTCGGAGCGGATGCCGTAGCCGTCCTCGAAGTCGATGCGCAGATCCTCGATCGGCGCCCGTGCGAGCCGCTCGCGCACGCGTGTGTGGACCGCCCACGCCAACGCCGCCTCCGGCAGCTCCGCGGCGAAGCCGTCGGGATCGTCGGCGAAGCGCTGCGAGCACGCGTCCACGCCCTGGCGGTCGCGCGGCAACGAGTCGGCGCCGGGAAAGCCCAGCGCGCGGGCCAGCTGCGGCGGATCCTCGGCCCAGGTCGCGAAGGCATCGCGCGCCGCGTCGCCCAGACGGCGCCAGCTGTCGGGCCGCAGCAGGTGCGCGCCCCAGTACAGCGTGTGCACCGGCTGCACGCGCGTGGCCGCGCCGCGAAAGTGGCGCTCGAACGCATCGTTGGTCCGCTGCAGGCGCTGCAGCAGCTGCGCGAGCGGATCGAGCCCGTCGGTCGTCATCACGAGCCTCGGTAGGTCGAGTAGCCGAACGGGCTCAGCAGCAGCGGCACGTGGTGGTGCTCGCCGGGTTGCGTGACCTCGAACTCGATCACGACCTCGGGGTAGAAGCAGCGACGACCGTCGGCCTCGAAGTACGCCGCGGTCGCGAAGTGCAGGCGGTAGATGCCGGCGAGCAGGCCGCCGGGCGGCAGCAGCTCGGGCGCGCGACCGTCGGCGTTGGTGGCGGTGCGGGCCAGCTCGCGCAGGCCGTCGCCGTCGCGCCGCTCGAGCACGATCGCGACGCCGCGCGCGGGGCGGCCGAGGGAGACGTCGAGCACGTGGGTGGTCAGCGGACTGCTCATGGCGAGGCGGTGAGCTTGGCGAGGCGCAACCGGGTGATCTGGGCCTGCTCGGCGGCCGCGATCGCGAGCTCGCGATCCGGCGGGTTGTCGAGGCGCTGTCGCAGCAGCGCCAGCATCTGCGCCGCCGACTTGCCGGTCGCGCAGACCACGAAGGTGTAGCCGAAGCGCTCGCGGTACGCGACGTTGCCGTCGCGCAGCGCCGCGAGCGTGGCCTCGTCGGCGCCGCCGACCCCGGCCTGTTCGCTGCTGGCCCAGCCCGAGGTGCTGGCGAAGCGCTCGCGCAGACGCGCGAGGTTCTCACCGATCGCGGGGTGGTGTGCGAGCGCTTCGAGCACGTCGGCGTCGCTGGCCTGGGCCCACACCGCGTCGGCCGCGGCCATCACCGCCGCGTCGTCGCCGAACGGTCGCCGCGCCAGCATGCCCTCGACCCACCGCGTCGCGCCGCAACAGCGCTGCAGCGCCGCGCGGGCCTCGGCGGGCGCGAGCCCATCGAGGTGGGCCGCGAGCGCGCCCGCGCTCACGCGGGCTCGCCCTCGCTGCGCGTGCCGAACACCCGCAGGCGACTGACGCCACCGTCGGGATAGATCGACAGCCGCACGTGGGTGAACGGACCGCGCTGCACGATCTCGTCGCGGAACTCGTGCCGCGTGTGCGGCGTCAGCTTGGTCTCCGGCAGCACGCCGCGCCACGCCGCCGACGGATCGACCAGCTCGGTCAACGCCGCGCGCGGGGCATAGATGCCCTCGAGCGAGCAACAGTCGGGGCAGTTGCCCTTGAAGAAATTGGTGTCGACCTCGATGAGCCCGACGCTGCCGGGCGCGCCCAGCCGCACGATGATCCAGTCGAAGCCGGGCCCGCGGCGGCGTCGCGTCTCCCAGCCACCGCCCATGTTCACGGCGCGACCGGGCAGGATGAGGTTGTTCATCGGCCCGAAGAACATGTCCGAGCACGCCAGCGCGAGCCCGCCGTGCCGCACCGCCGCCAGGTCGACCTCACCGGAGCGCAGCTTCGGTGCGACCCACGGATCGGCGTCGGCGGAGCTCCAGTCGGGCTCGACGTCGCCGTGGGCACGGAAGCGGGCCACGCCGCCGTCGGGATAGATGTTGAGCCGCAGGTGCGTCCACGCGCGCGGCCACGACTCGGCGTGGCTGATGGGGAAGATGTTCTGCGAACCGGGGCGGATCGGCGACTGCGGCAGCAGCTCGACCCACTCACCGCCGCGCACCAGCGCCTCGGGCTCGGCGTCGGGCGCCGCCGCGATCGCATCGACCGACGCGTACGGCGGGCTGTTGCCCAGGAAGTGGTTGGTGTCGATGTCGAGCACGCGCACGCGACCGCGGGTGCCGAGCTTGAGCACGCACCAGTCGTGACCGGGGCCGCGTCGGCGACGGGTCTCCCAGCCGTCCATCAGCTTGCCGCGATCGGTGTACTCGTCGGGCAGGAACACGCCGCGGCCCGGTCGCACCAGGTTCTCCTTGGGCGCGAAGAACTCGTCGTTGGCGAGCAGCGCCCGCGCGCCGAGCGACTCGTCGGCGAGGTTGACCAGCCCGGTGAAGGTCGCGGCGGTGAGATCCTTGGCGCTCATGTCGATGGTCCCGGGTTCGAGGTGCGCTCGCGGTGCAGCAGCGGACGACCGCGGGGTTCGCTCGCGACGTCGGCCCCATCGTACACGATGGTGCCGCGCAGGTACGTGCTGCGCGCCCGGCCATGCAGCGTGCGTCCCACGTACGGCGAGAGCTTGTGGCGGAACTGCAGCTGCGCCGGCGTCACGACCTCGGCCGCGTCCGGGTCCCACACCACGAGGTCGGCGTCGTAGCCCGGCGCGATGCGGCCCTTGCGAGCACCCAGGCCCGCGAAGACGGCGGGGCCGCGCGCGAGCCACGTGAACAGCTGCGGGATCGACACGCCGCGCGCACGCGCCTCGGTCCACACCGCGGACAGGCCCAGCTGCAGCGACGCGATGCCACCCCAGGCGGCCGCGAAGTCGCCCGACTCGCGCTGCTTGAGCGCGGGCGTGCACGGCGAGTGGTCGGTGACGACGAAGTCGATGAGCCCGTCGCGCAGGCCCTGCCACAGCGCCTCGCGATTGCCGGCGTCGCGGATCGGCGGCGCGCACTTGAAGTGGGTCTCGCCGTCGTGGATGTCCTCGGCGCGCAGGCACAGGTAGTGCGCGCAGGTCTCGACCGTCAGCGGCAGGCCCTCGCGCTTGGCCGCGGCGATCTGCGGCAGCGAGCCGGCCGACGACAGATGCACCACGTGCACGGCGCAGCCGGTCTCGCGGCACAGTCGGATCAGCAGCGCGATCGCGGCGTCCTCCATCGCCGCCGGGCGCGAGGCGAGATAGGTGGCGTAGCGGCGAGGATCGCCCGGCGGCGGCACGGCGTCGGGCAGATCGAGCTCGGCGTGGGCGAGCAGCGGCAGCCCGGCCGCGCGCAGCCGCAGCATCGCGCGGCGCAGCCCGGCCTCGTCGGTGGCGGGGAACTCGTCGATGCCCGAGTGGACCATGAAGGCCTTGCACCCCAACACGCCGGCGGTCGCGAGCCCGGGCAGCGCGTCGGCGTTGTGCGGCACGACGCCGCCCCAAAAGCCCACGTCGACGAACAGCTGCGGGGTGGCAGCGGCGAGCTTCGCCGCGAGCGCGTCGGCGTCGATCGTCACCGGGATGCAGTTGAGCGGCATGTCGACCAGCGTGGTCACGCCGCCGGTCGCCGCCGCCCGCGTGGCGGTGGTGAAGCCCTCCCAGTCGGTGCGACCGGGCTCGTTGATGTGCACGTGGGTGTCGACCACGCCCGGCGCGAGCACCCACGGGTCGATCGCCACCTCGCGCTCGCCGGCGCGGACGTCGTGACCGGGCCGCAGCTCGCGGATGCGTTCGCCCGCGACCACCACGGTGGCGGGCGCGAGCCGATCGTCGATCACGGTGCGGGAGCAGGTCAGCGCCAGCGGGGTCACGGCGTCCGAGAGTGCCGAGCCGCAGCGACGGGGCGCAAGCGCGACCGCCCGGGGGCCGTGGTCGCGACCGCAACCGCACCACCCGCTCGTGCCGGCCCAAAGGCGCGGCTCAGCGCCGCGGCTTGCGTCGGCTGCACATGCGCTCGACCTGGGACCGCAGCGCCCGCGGCTGCGGGTCCTCCACGATCTGGCCGCCGCGGCCGCTGACGAAGCGCGCCAGCGTCGAGGTGGCGGCGCCACCGACGATCCACGGCACGTCGCCGATCGCGTCGGCGTAGGCGTCGACCAGCTCGCGCGCGCGATGGGCCGCCGGCGCGATCGTGCACGACAAACCCACCAGCGCCGGCTGCAGCTCCGCCACCGCCTGACGCAGCGCCGCCGGCGGCGTGCGCACGCCCAGCTGCACCACGCGCAGGCCCCAGCTGGCCAGGTGCACCGCGAGCACCTGCAGGGGGAACTCGTGCTCCTCGTCGGCGAAGCCCGCGAGCAGGACCATGCGCGCGTCACCCTCGGGCTGCACCTGCGTGAGCATGCGTCGCAGCACCGTGCCGATCGCCTCGCTCGCGAGGTGCTCCTGCGCCACGGTCACGCGGCCGGTGTGCCAGCGCTCTCCGACCTCGAGCAGCACGCGGCGCAGCACGTCCTCGGCGACCGTCGCGGGCGGGCCCGAGGCCGCGGCGCGATCGAGCTCGCGCTCGAGCCGACGCGGATCGAACGCCTCGATGGCCTGCAGGATCGACTCGCGCAACGGCGCGTAGGGATCGCCCGGCTCGACCGGCGTGTGCGCCTGCGGCACGTGCTCCTCGAGCGCGACGCGGGCCGCCTCCGACGGCGCGAGCCCACCCTCGCACAGCTCGACCACCCGGCGGATCAGCGCGATGTCGGCGTCGGAGTAGACGCGGTAGGCCGACGACGTGCGCGCCGGCACCGGCACGCCGTAGCGTCGCTCCCATGCGCGCAGCGTCGCCGCGGGCACGCCGGTCATCTCCGCGACGGTGTGGATGCGGTACTTGCCGCGGTGGAGGCTCGCGATCGCGGTGGAGGTCAAGACCGGCTCCCATCCGCGAGCCTAGGCGCGGGTCCGCGATTTGTCAAAGGTTGGTCCAATGATAGGTTGTGATTGTGCATCACGCTCCGGACCGCAGCGACCCGCGCCTCGTGGCGGCCAACGATCGCCCCGTGCGCGGCGATGGCCGCTACGTGCTGTACTGGATGCGCGCCAACCGACGCACGATCGACAACTTCGCGCTCGACCGCGCCGTCGCACGGTGCCGCGCGCTGGGGCGGCCGTTGCTCGTGTTCGAGGGCCTGCGCTGCGACTACCCGTGGGCGGCGGATCGCCACCACGCGTTCGTGCTCGCAGGCATGCGCGACAACCGGCAGGCGTGCCTCGACGCCGGGATCACCTACCACGGCCACGTCGCGCGCGAGCCGGGCGCCGACCGCGGACTGCTGCGCGCGCTGGCCGATCACGCCTGCGTGGTGGTGACGGATCTCCACCCCGGCTTCCACTACCCGCGCATGCTCGAGGCCGCCGCACGTGCGCTGCCGGTCCGCGTCGAGGCGGTCGACGCGTGCGGGCTGGTGCCGCTGTCGGCGGTGCCCAGCGCAGCCCCGACCGCGTACGCCTTCCGCCGCGCGTTGCAGCGACTGCTGCCCGACGCGCTGGGCACGATGCCGGCCGCGGCGCCGCTGCGCAGCCGCGGCCTGGGCGGTGCGCCGCTGCCGGCGGAGATCGCCGCGCGCTGGCCCGCGGTCGACGACGCGCTGCTGCGCGGCGACGCGGCCGCGCTCGCGCGGCTGCCGATCGATCACGGCGCCGGTGTGGTCGCGTTGCCGGGGGGTCCACGCGCCGCGCTCGCGCGGCTGCGCAGGTTCGTCGACGCGCGGCTCGACGACTACGCCCAGGCGCGCAACCACCCCGACCACGATGCCGGCAGCGGGCTGTCGCCGTACCTGCACTTCGGTCACGTCTCGCCGCACACGGTGCTGCGGGCGATCGCGCGGCGCTTCGAGTGGTCGCCGGCCGATCTCGGTGCGCTGCGCAACGGCGCGCGCGAGGGCTACTGGGGCCTGCCGGCGCCGGTCGAAGCGTTCCTCGATCAGCTGGTGACGTGGCGCGAGCTCGGCCACAACTTCGCGGCGCACCGCGACGACATCGATCGCTTCGAGTCGCTGCCGAGCTGGGCCCAGGCCACGCTCGCGGCGCACGCCGGCGATCCGCGACCCTGGCGCTACGACCTCGACGCGCTGACCGAGGCGCGCACCCACGATCCGCTGTGGAACGCGGCGCAGACCGAGCTGCGAGAACGCGGGGTGATGCACAACTACCTGCGCATGCTGTGGGCGAAGCTGGTGCTGCAGTGGAGCGCGACGCCGCGCGAGGCGCTCGCATCGCTGATCGAGCTCAACAACCGCTGGGCGCTCGACGGCCGCGACCCCAACTCGTACAGCGGCATCCTGTGGACCTTCGGGCGCTACGATCGCCCCTGGGGTCCCGCGCGGCCGGTGTTCGGCACCGTGCGCTGCATGACCAGCGACTCCGCGCGACGCAAGCTGGACCTCGAGCAGTACCTCGAGCGCTGGGGCGCACAGCGCTCGCTGGTGTCGCGCTCGGGCTGAGCGGCGGCGCGCTCCGTCCCTGCAAAGAGCGTCGCTGCATCCGTGCAGCGGACGCTGCGCTTGCTCTGCATGTGGCCGGCCGAGCCGGTCACGGGACCCCTCACCGTGCGGTCGCTTCGCGACGAGAGCCTGTCAGCATCCGCTAACACGCGCTCAGTCCTGCGCGCCGCGCAGATCCTCGCGCACGAAGCCCTCGCGCTCGAGCGCCGCACGCAGGCGCTGCAATGCGCCGGCCTGCAGCTGGCGGATGCGCTCGCGCGAGAGCGAGTACGCCTCGCCGACCTCGCGCAGCGTCGCGGGCTCGTCGCCGTCGAGGCCGAAGCGGCGGCGCAGGATGTCGCGCGCGCCCTCGTCGAGCTCGGCCAGCGCCTGCTCGAGCACCGACTGCAGCCGCACGTCGTGCAGGGTGTCGCCGGTGTCGGGATCGTCGGCGGCCAGCACCGCGCCGCCGCGCACCTCCTCGTCGTCGTCGCGCAACACCGGCTGCGCGTCGTCGCGCGGCACCAGCTCGAGCTTGGCCAGCTTCGCCTCGGCCAGGCCGACGGCGCCGGCGAGCTCGGCCAGCTCCGGCGCGCGACCGTGCTCGCGCTCGAACGCGCGGCGGGCCTTGGCCACGCGGCACTGCAGATCGATCACGTGCACCGGCAGTCGCACGGTCCGACCGGTGTCCGACAACGCACGGCTGATCGCGTGCCGGATCCACCAGCTGCCGTAGGTCGAGAAGCGGAAGCCTCGGCGCGGATCGAAGCGATCGACCGCGGTCAGCAGCCCGACGTTGCCCTCTTGGATGAGGTCCGCGAGCGGGAGCCGGGCGCTGGCCTGGTAGCGATGGGCCAGCGTGACGACCAGGCGCAGGTTGGCGCGCGCGAAGCCGTCGCGGGCGGCGGTGATGGCCGCGCGGCAGCCGTGCAGGCCGGCGCTGTCGGTCGCGAGCGCGGCGGGATCGACCGCGCCGCGGGGCGCGAGGCTCGAGGGACGTCCACCGGACGCCAACGCGTGGACGTCCGCCGCGAGGCGGTCGGCGAGCTCGCAGCTGCAGTCGGCGAAGGCCAGCTGCTCGAGCGCGGCCTCGAGCTCGGCCGGGGTCGACGACGGCGTGCGCCGGCGGGCCCACGCGCGCAGCGGCGCGAGCGCGACCTCGCAGCGCAGGTTCGCCTGCGCCGCCACGATCGCCTCGACCATCGCGGCGCGCAGCGGCAGCGGCGCGAGCAACCGCCGCCAGTACTGCTGCCGCAACGCCACCAGCTGCAGCGCTGCCGCGGTCTCGCGCTCACCGGGCAGCAACGACTCGGCATCGAGCGCGCCGAGGTAGCGCGCGAGGTTCTCGTCGTCGTGCGTGCGGACCGAGGAACGCCCTCGGTCGGCGGTCGTGGTCGGAGTCGTGCGGGCGCTGGGCATGGTGGCCTCCTCGCCTCTCACCATGGCACCTTGTACAAGGTTGGTCAAGGTATTTGTTCAACGTTTGACCAATGTCACGCGGACCCGTCGCCGGGGCGTGGGCGCTCACCCGACCGGGGTGCACGCGTAGTCGGCCGTGAGCGCACCGGCCTGCTCGAACGCCTCGCACGCCGAGCCGCACAGCTCGATGCTGTCGGGACCCGCGGCGCGCCAGCCGTTGGCGCCGTCGCACTGCCCCACCCGCGGCAGCGTCGCGCCGTCGATGCGCACCGTGACCGCGTCGGGCGCGGGCATGTCGGCGAGCGTGATCGTGCACGAGACTCGCTGGGCGATCTCGTCCAGCGCGCTGCGCAGCGCCAGGCCGTCGGCGGTCTCGTAGTACGCGTGCGCGCCGTTCGAGGCTGCGCCGCCCGCCTGCGCCACGCGATCGAGATCCGCACGCACGTCGCGGCCGGTGCTGGGCTCGGGCTCGGCGCCGATGTCGACGCCGACCACGTAGGTCGGGATCCCGAGCTCGCCGTGTGCGCTGGCGAGCGCGAGCTCGAGCTCGTCGTCGTACTGGCCGTAGAACGGATCGGCCCCGGGCACGCAGTTGGCCGCACCGTCGGTGACCAGCACCATCGCGCGGGGGCGATCGGGCGCGAGGTCGGACAGCGCTTCGATCGCGTTGAGCACGCCGCCGCGCGCCGGCGTGCCGCCGCGGACCTCGGCATCCGCCGCGGGCAGCAGCGCACGCACGCGGGCGCCGCTGTGCGGCGCCGGCACGACCTCGGCATCGTCGGCGACCAGGCACGCGGTGTCCTGGTCGTGGTGATCGGCCTGGGTCGCGGGGAACAGCGCGAGCCCGAAGCGCATCGCCGACGCACGGGCATCGAGCAGGTCGGTCACGATGCCGTGCAGGCTGTGCCAGCGCGTGACCTCCGGCGTGCTCGGGTCGGCGTCGTCGTCCCAGGTCGACTCGGCCATGCTGCCGGACTTGTCGAGCACGAGCATGACCGCCGGGCGCGGACGGACCTGGTCGACGACCACGACGCTGCCGCACGCGAGCGCGCCGAGGTCTGCATCGTCGCTGCCGCCGCTGCTGCCGTCGGCGCCCTCGCCCTCGTCCGCGCCGCCGTCGGTGTCGAGGCCCTCGCCGCCGCTGCTGCCCGACTCCTGCGCGCTGCCGCCCTCGCTGCCACCGCCCTCGCCACCGAGCGGGCTGGTGTTGCACGCGACGGTGGCGAGCGTGGTGGTGAGCGCGAGGCAGGTCAGCGTGGACTTCGTCATCGCCGACGCTGCAGAGCAGAGGTCGCGCCACCGGGTGCGCTCGCGGAATCACGGGATTTTTCTTGCCTACATCGTGCGCGCGGGTGAACGCGAACGCTGGCTGCTCTCGTCGAGTGCAGCCGGCCACTGCCGTGGTCACTGCGCCGGCGCGCCGGCATCGAGCGCTGCGAGCTCGCGCGTGATCACCTCCTCGAACTCGGGCCCCGTCACCACGCCCGCGAGCACGGCGCGGGCCTGCGCGAACGCGTGGCGAGCCTCGTCCGCCTCGCCCTCGGCGGCCCACGAGCGCGCCTCGCCGACCCACAACTCGGCGAGCACGACGGGGTTGTCGCTCGGGTCGGGGATCGCGTCGCGCCCGCGTTGGTAGTCGATGCGCGCCTGGGCGCCCGCGCCGGCCAGACGCGAGGCCTCGCCGCGGCCGAACAGCAGGTACGCGCGGTCGGGCAGCGCAACCGCGACGATGAGCGCGGCCTCGAAGGCCGCGCGCGCGGCAGCGTAGTCGCCCCGCGCCAGCGCGATCTCGGCCGTCGCGGTCATCGGCAGCACGTGATCGGGGTGCCGGGGTCCCAGGGTGCGACGGAACGCCAGCGCGCAGCGATCGGCGTGGGCCTGGGCCTCGTCGAAGCGCGACTGCTCGAGGGCCAGCCGCGCGAGCTGGTACTCCACGTGTCCGATCGCCCGCTGGGCGCCGCCGCGCTCGAGCAACACCGTGGCCTTTCGCAGCGCCGCGATCGCGCGATCGGTCTCGCCGAGATCCGCCCACGCGGAGCCGACGCCCGCCCACGCTTGCCCGATCTCGACGTGGCCCTCGGGCAGCCCGCGGGTGGCAACGCTGAGCGCCGCGAGGTTCTGCGCGACCTCGCCGGCTGCATCGCCGCGGTGGCGCAGCCACGTCGCCAGCAGGTAGTAGACCGTCAGCTGCAGCGACGGATTGTCGTCGAGCTCGGGATCGTCGATGCGCAGCAGCTCGTGCGCGACCGCGGCGACGGTCTCGCGGTCGCCGAAGTTGTCGGCCGCACGCGCGATGGCGTCGAGCGCGTTGACGCGCAGGCGCACCGGGTTGCCCGCGCGACGGAGCTGCCCCAGCAGCGCGTCGCGCCAGCGCATGGCCTCGTCGAGCTCGCCCATGCCGCTGGCGTGCACGCGCATGAGCATGACCGCGGCCTCGGTCGCGCCGACGTCGTCGCCAGCGGTCACCGCGGCGAAGTACGCCTGCTCGAGCCGTTCCCGCGCCGGCCGCATCGCCGAGGTCATGTACAGCGCACGACCCAGCGCCAGCGCGCTGGGGGCGAGCAGCGCCGCGTCGCCGAGCCGCCGCGCCTCGGCGAAGCCTTCGTCCGCGACCTCGACCGCGCGGCTGCCGTCGCCCAGCTGCCGCAACATGTCGCCGAGCAGGATCCGCTCGCGCAGCGCGGCGACATCCGCATCGAGTGCGCGCACGTCGTCCTGGCACGCCTCGCTGTCGTCGATCGACTCCGCGATGCCCTCACCCCGCACGCCGCTCGCCGGCGTGGCGGCGTCGAGCGCTTCGAGCAGCGCCGCGAGCTGCAGGTTGCGGCGCTCGAGGCAGCCCCGCAGCTGCGCGCGCGCCCGCGGCTCGTCCGCGAGGCACGCCCGGTCACGGAGTGCATGCCAGCTGCTGGCAGCGCGCTCGAGCCGGGGCGCGAGCGCATGCCACACCCGCGTGCCCTGCTCGCCCCAACCATCGAGCTGCGCTCGGACGCGCGCCGGCGCCTCGCTCGACCAGCCGGGATCCGGCGGCAGATCCTTGCACAGACCGCCACCGGGCTCGGAGCCCACGAGCGTGACGAACACGCCCACCGCGAGCGCGCCGCCGAGCGCGAGCAGCACGCGATCCCGCGGTGCACGGGCGACGTGCGCCAGCGCCTCGCGCACGTCCGCCAGGCTCGCGCGGGTGCCCGGGTCGGGCTCGCGGCCGCGCGCGAGCACCCGCGTCACGCGTCGCGGCCAGCGCTCGAGTCCGGCGTCGAGCCGCAGCTGTTCGGCGGCCACGCACAGGGCGTAGACGTCCGCGCGCTCCGATGCCGACGCGCCGGCTCGGATCTCGGGCGCGAGGAAACCGGCGGTGCCGCCCCGCGCGGCGCGGTCGCTGCCATGGATCGCGACGGCCATGCCGAAGTCGACCACGCGCACGCGACCATCGTCGCCCAGCAGCAGGTTCTCGGGCTTGATGTCGCCGTGCACGATGCCGGCGCGGTGCGCCGCGGCGAGACCGTCGGCGGCCTGCACCAACCACCGGGCGAGCTCGACCGCGGTCGGCGTGCGCCGCCGCGCGGCCTTGCGCAGGTCGGTGCCGGCGACGAACTCCATCGCGATCCAGGCCTCGCCGTCGTCGCTGCGCCCGGTGTCGAACACCGCGACCACGTGCGGGTCGGCGAGCCTGGCCAGCGCGCGCGCCTCGTGCAGCACCGAGTCCGCCCGCGCGCGCGCGTGGCTGCGGTGCAGCACCTTGAGCGCGACCCGCCGCTGCAAGCGGCCGTCCCACGCCAGGAACACGGTGCCGAGGCCGCCGCTGCCGACGCGCTCGATCACGGTGTAGGGCCCCAGCCGCACCAACGTCGCGGGTGTCGGCCCGAACAACGCCGCGTGCACCTGCGCGAACAGTTGCTCCTGCACGAGGTCGGCCTCGGGCCGAACGTCGGCGACGAGCAGCGACTGCTCCGTGGGTGGCGCCTCCACGTCCGCGGGCGCGATGGTAGCATCGGGACCGTGGACGACGACGACGCGCTGTTGCAGGCCTGGCGCGAGGGTGACCGCGCCGCCGGCCAGCAGCTGCTGCAGCGGCACTTCCAGGCCATCGCTCGCTTCTTCCGCAGCAAGCTCGGCGACGACGTGCAGGACCTGGTGCAGCGCACCTTCCTCGACTGCGTCGAGAGCCGCGACCGCATGGTCGGTGCCAGCGTTCGCGCGTACCTCTTCGCGATCGCGCGGCACCGACTGGTCGACCACCTGCGCGCACGGTCCGTGCGCGACGTCGATCCCGAGGTCACCTCGCTGGCCGAGCTCGCGACCTCGGCCTCGGGCCAGCTCGCGCGCGACGATCGGCAGCGGCTGCTGGCGCTGGCGCTGCGCCGGCTGCCGCTCGATCAGCAGTGCGCGCTCGAGCTGGCCTACTGGGAGGGGCTGAGCGCGCCGGAGATCGCGGTCGTGCTCGGCGTGCCGGCCACCACCGTGCGCAGCCGCATCACGCGGGCCCGCGATCGGCTACGCGACCTGCTGGCCGAGCTCGAGGCCGACGGCGGCGCGTTGGGGCGCGCCCGCGACGACCTCGACCGCCGCAGCCGTGAGTTCGACCACGCCGGTTGAGTGCCGTCCGCGTGCGTCGATCGGCGGCGTCGTCCGCCGGCACGGACATGAACCAGACGAGCGCGATGCCGATGACCCTGAAGATCCTGCTGGGCCTCTTCGCCGCGGGCCTGTGCTTCGACGCCTACCTGCTGTCGGCGATGGGCGGCGGCACCGGCGTGTGGCTGCGCGTGGCGCTGACCCTGGGCGCGATGATCGGGCTGCTGCGCGGCAGCGAGTCGGTGCGCGCGCTGCTGCGGGCCATCGCGGTGATCGGCTTCGCGCTGGCCGCGTTCTCGCTGGTGCGCATGATCCCCGTGATGCAGATCTCGCCGTCGCTCGCGATGGTCGGCGTGGTCGCGGGTGCGATCATGCTCGTGCACGCGGGCTTCATGTTCTGGACCCTCGGTCGCGAGGACGTCGAGCTGTGGATGGCGCGGCGCTCGTTCGGCGACGCGTGAGCGACGATCAGACGGCGCACGCCGCGTCGGTCATGCACAGCTCGCTGCAGGCGGCCTGGATGCATGCGGCGGCGGAGTTCACGTCGCCGCAGACCATGTGCTCGGCGCAGTTGAGGCAGCAGTGATCGAAGCAGTCCTGCTGCAGGCCGTCGGCCGGGCACATGTAGTCGATGCACGCGATCGAGCCGGCGCAGTCGGGGTTGGCCGCGCACTGGTCATAGGCGGGCTTGCACTCACCGAAGCGCGCGCACTGCCAACACGTCGCGCAGTCGGTGGGCGCGTCGCATTCGGGGTTGCCGGTGGTCGTGCTCGACATGCTCGCGCCCTGCGAGCTCGACGAGCCATCGGCGCCGGTGGTGGTGGTGCTCGAACCGGTCGAGCTGCCGCCACCGCCGTCGCCGTCGTCGCCGCAGGCGACGGTCAAGGCCAGGCACAGCGTGGTGAACAAGGCCCAGGGACGCGGCATCGTGACCGCGACTCTATCAGAACCCGTCGAACGCCATGTTCACGTCGTTGAGCTCGAGCGCGGCCGCGCGGCTGCGCGCGGGCTTGCTCGCGACCGGCGCGTCCTTGGCCTCGGCGACCTTCTTGCGTGCGCGGCCGATCTGGTCGGCGCCCGAGAGCATCTGCTTGCGCTGCTTCGGGTCGGCCACGCGATCGGCGTGCTCCCGCAGGTTCCGCTGCGCGCGGTCGAGCTCGGCGTCGGCGAGCACGAGCTCGCCGCGGCCCGCCGCCGCCGCCGCACTGGCCGCCAGCAGCGAGGCCTCGCGCATGGCGATGATCGCCTGCGCGCGGTCGTGTTCGTGGCCGGCGACCTGCTTGGGATCGTCGGTGATCGTGGCGCGCACCAGCGCCTCGTGGACCCGCTCGATGCCGTCGTCGGCGGGGTCCTGGTAGCTCAACCGCACGCTGGCGAGCGCGTGCCGGCCCAGGGTCGCGGGGCGATCCATGCGCAGCCGCACCAGCAGCTCGCGGTGCTGGCCCGCGTGCATCACCCCGAGGGGAATCGTGGTCCCGCGTCCGCTCGGCCGGCTCGCGACCGCGTCGACTGCGGTGATGCTCACGCCCGGTGCCGGCACCAGCTCGAGCTGCGCCTGCGCGGCGCTGCTGCGCGCGAGCAGCTCCATCTCGCCGGCGACGATCTCCGGCATCTCCTTGGACTGCTCGAGGTGGTACAGCCGCCCGCTCGAGCGCACCGCGAAGGCATCGAGAGTGCGCTCGTCGTAGTCGAGGCCGACGCCCAGCGACGTCACCTGGATGCCGTGTTGCATGCCGACCTCGGCGAGGTTGCCCATCGCGTTGGGGTTGGTCTCGCCCACGGTGGCCTGGCCGTCGGAGATCACGATGACGCGCCGGACCAGGTACTCGGCGGGCGCGTGCAGCAGCGTGAACTCGGCCTGCTTCACGCCGTCGTGCAGCGCGGTGCCGCCGCTGGCCTGCAGCTCGCCGATCCGCGTCTGCAGGCGCCTGCGCGATTGCGGGCCCAGCACCACCGGCTCGACCACGGTGACCGCGGCGTTGTCGAACGTCACCAGCGCGACGAGATCGCCATCGACCATCGAGTCGACGACCTTGCGCGCGGCCGCACGCGCGTCGCGGATCGGCGCGCCATCCATCGAGCCCGAGGTGTCGATCGCCAGCGCCACCGCCAGCGGCACCCGCGGCGGCGCCGAGGCCGGCACGTCGACCCACACGCCGACGAGCTGCTCGCTGGCGCCCTGCAACACGAAGTCGCTGGCGGCGGCACCCCCGACCCACGGGCCGGCCTCGGCGATCGCCGGCGGCGGCGCGTCCGGCTCGGCGGCATCGTCTGCCGCTGGCGTTGCGGGTTGCGCCACCGCGGCGGTGGACGGATGGCTGGCGATGGGTGCGACGGCGTGCGCGCTGGCACAACCGCCCGTGATCGCCAGCGTGGCGATCGCGACGATGCGACGAGTCATGGGAGGCCCCCTCGAGGTGAAACCACGGCGGCCCGTCGCCGCGGCGCGTCCACCCAACGCGCGGCCGTGGCGATCGGTCTGGCTCCGTGCTCGGATCGAGCCGGGATCCTCACGATCGCGGCGGGAACCTGGTCGGCGCCGGGTCAACTCCCGCCCCGCAGCGGTCCGCGTGGACCCGCCCGAACCGACCATGCGACGCCTCGACCCCCGCCGACGCCCCCTGCCGATCCCTGCTCGAGCCGCGGCGCGATGGGCCCGCTGCACGTCCGTGGCCCTGTGCGCGGTTGCGCTCGGCTGCGGCGACGATGCCAGCAACCCCTTCGATTCCGGCACCGCGGGGGACTCGACCACCACCGGCGCACCCGCCACGACCGCGGCCACCACCGCGATGGCGGACTCGAGCAGCAGCAGCGGCGGCGGCAGCGACGGCGACGGGCCCTCACTCGACGTCGGCTTCCGCGAGGACATGGGCGGTGGCTCGAAGGTCTGCACGATGGAGACGCCGGCGGACATCGACCCCCGCGGCGCGGTGCCGTGCAACGATCAGGCGCCACCGAATTCCTTCGACGCCGAGGTGCAGTGGAGCTGGGACGGCGGCGAGTCGTACCACACGCCGCTGGTCATCAATCTCACCGACGACAACGGCAACGGCGAGATCGACGTCTGCGACACGCCCGACGTGATCCTCCACGTCGGCACCGCCGCCGGCAAGATCCACATCCTCGACGGTGCGACCGGAGCCGAGCACTTCCAGCTGCCGGGCAACTTCGATCCCAACACCACGCCCGCGGTCGGCGACATCGACGACGACGGTCTGCCCGAGATCGTCGCGAGCGCGGGGCTGCCGTTCGCCGCGACGATGGTCGCGTTCGAGCACGACGGCACGCCCAAGTGGACCAGCACCGCGCCGTTCTCGGCGATGGCGGGCTCGGCCATCGGCATCGCCAACCTCGACAACGAAGGCCCGGCCGAGGTCTACGTCGCCGGCGTGGTCGTGCGCGGCGACACCGGCGCGTCCATCTTCACCGCGCCGCCGCAGGCGGGCCTGCTCGCCGCCGCGCTCACGGCCCCGACCGCGGCCGATCTCGACGGCGACGGCACGCTCGAGTTCATCCGCGGGCAGGACGCGTACCACCCCGACGGCTCGGTCTACTACGACGACGACATGGTCGTGCCCGGCTTCCCGCAGGTGGCCAACCTCGACGACGACGAGGACCCCGAGGTGCTCATCATCAGCACCGAGGGCATCACCGTGCTCGAGCACGACGGCACCACCAAGTACGCCAACGAGCGCCCCAGCGGCGACCCCAACGGCTTCTCGTGGTTCCGGCCCGCGACGGTGCACGACTTCGACGGCGACGGCATCTCCGAGTACGCGGTCAGCTCCGCGTCGCACTACGCCGCCTACCATCGCGACGCCACGGTGATGTGGATCGCCAACGTGCAGGATCCCAGCGGCGTCGCGGCCGGCACCGCGTTCGACTTCCTCGGCGACGGCACCGCCGAGGCGATGTTCGCCGACGAGTACCACCTGTTCGCGTTCGACGTCGACGGCAGCGCGGTCATGACCGTGGACCGCAGCTCGGGCACGCTCATCGAGTACCCCATCGTCGCCGACGTCGACAACGACGGCGCCGCCGAGGTGCTGGTGGTGTCCAACCGCAACTTCGACGGCGAGCAGCTCACGCCGACGCTGCAGGTGATCAAGGACTCCCAGGACCGGTGGATCCAGGCGCGCCGCATCTGGAATCAGCACACCTATCACGTGACCAACGTGAACGAGGACGGCACCATCCCCGACTTCGAGCCGCCGCACTGGAAGCTGCTCAACACCTTCCGCACCAACGCGCAGATCGAAGGCGGCACCGTGTGCGTGCCGCCGGCGGGCTGAGCGGCCGGCGACGCGCAGGAGAGCGGAACCTCCTCGCCCACGGACGGAGCCCGCGGGCGCCGGGCCCCGCTCAGGCCAGGCGGAAGCCGCAGTACTGACACAGCGACACCGACGACGCGGTGACGATCACCACCGAGGTGCCGCCACAGCTGCGGCACGTCATCGTCAGCTGCTGCACGCCGCCGTGCGTCGAGCCCGACACGAACGCGCCCTTGTCGAGGTCGAGCCGACCGACGATGCGGCCGGCACCGATGGCCTCGAGCAACAGCTTGCGCGCCTCCGACTCGCTGCAGCCCAGGTCGACCGCGAGCTGTGCGAACGGCAGCCGCTGCGCCGCGCTGGCCAGCGCCACGATGGTGTCGATCTGCCGCCCGCGCCGGGCCTGCCGTCGCCCCATCGTGATGAGGATGATGCCGGGCACCATCATCGCGACGACGCTGACGACGATCCAGAAGATGCCCGCGCTGGGATCACCCTCGCGCTTGGGTGAGACGGTCAGACCGATGCCGACCGCGTTGCAGGTCGCCCCGAGCGCGAGCAACACGACACCGGGCAGCACGCGGGAGGGCTTGGCAGCGGGCACGGGCGCATCCATCGTCGGGCGACGAGGTATCCGCGTCAAGCCGCCGCGGCGCGGGTCCACGGCCGGCCCGCGCGGTTGACCCGCGGCCTGGATCCGCGCTGCAATCGCATGGTGTCGTTTCCAGCGGAGCCGCTGGTGTCGCGCGCCCGCGAGCTCGCGGTGCTCGACCAGGTGGTCGCCGGCGTCCAGCAACGCCACGGCGAGGTCGTGCTCGTGCACGGTGAGCCCGGCATCGGCAAGTCGGCGTTGGCCCGCGCCTTCGCGGCCCGATGCGAGCAGGCTGCGCTCGCGATCGGTTGGGGCAGCGCGTGGGAGGCCGGCGGTGCGCCACCTTTGTGGCCGTGGCTCGAGGCGCTGCGACCACTGTGTGCCGCCGCGAGCGACGCGACCCTCGACGCACTGCCGCAGCTCGAGGTCGTGCTCGAGCTGATGCCCGAGCTGCGGCGACGCTTCGAGGACCGGCCCCGCGCCGCGCCGCTGGATCCCGCCGCGACGCGATTCCGCACGCTCAGCGCGCTGTGTGAGCTGCTCGAGGCCCTCGCCGCACGCGCGCCGGTGGCGATCGTGCTCGACGACGTCCACGCAGCGGACCCCGCGAGCCTGCAGCTGCTCGGCTTCGTCGCGCCGCGGCTGCGCAGTGTCGCCGCGGCCGTGCTCGCCACGCACCGCGACGCCGAGGTGCGGCTGTCGCCCGGCGTGGCGGAGCCGCTGGCGCAGGCGCGGCGGCACGCGCGGGTGCTCGCGCCGGCGCGGCTCGATCGCGCGGCCATCCGCGAGCTGGTGACGTCGAGTCGCATCGACGCCGACGAGAGCACGCTCGAGTCGGTCGCGCGACTCAGCGAGGGCAACCCGCTGTTCGTGGTCGAGGCTGTGCGACTGCTGGCCAGCGGCGCGCGGGCCAGCGAGGGCGACGGCGGCCGCGCGGTGCTGCAGCAGCGCATCTCGCAGCTGCCGCCAGCGTGCCGCGACGCGCTGGCGATCGCTGCGCTGGTCGGCCGCGAGTTCCCGCGTAGCCTGGTCGCCGCAGCCGCGGGCCTGTCACCCGATGCGCTCGACGCCGCGCTCGCGCCGGCCGAGTCCGCGGACGTCCTTACCGAGGTCGCACCGGGCTCGCTGCGCTTCACCCACGTGTTGCTGCGCGACGCGCTCGAGCGCACGCTGGCGCCGGCGCGACGCACCGCGATGCACCTCGCGATCGCGGAGGCGCTCGAACGCAGCACCGCCACCGACGCGCGCACCCGTGCGGTCGGGCTCGCGACGCACTTCACGGCCGCGATCCCGCTGGCCGAACCCACCCGCGCCGTCGCCCACGCGATCGCGGCGGCCGAGCGCGCGCTGGAGCTGGCGGCACACGAGGACGCGCTCGCGCTGCTCGAGCGACTGCTGGCGGTGCTCGATGCCCATGCGGTCGACGCCAGCGCGCGCATCGACGTCATGGTCGCGCTGGGTCGCGCGTACATCCGCGGTGGCGTGCCCGAGCGCGGTCGCGCGGTGTGCCGCGACGCCGCCGCGTTGGCGCGGCTGCGGGGCGACGCGGCGCGGCTGGCCGCGGCTGCGCTGGCGTGGGGTGAGCACTTCGCATTCGCGGTGGTCGACGCCGAGCTGGTCGCGCTGTTGCAGGAGGCGCTCGCGATGCTGGGCGAGACCGCCTCACCGTTGCGCGCGCGCGTGCTCGCGCGGCTGGCCGCGGCGCTGCAGCCCGCCCCCGATCCGCTGCAACCGATGGCGCTGGCGCGCGAGGCCATCGCGCTGGTGCGCGAGGTCGGCGATCCGAGCACGCGGCTGGCCGTGCTCGTCGCCGCGGGCTCGGCCTTGATCTACTTCGCCGATCCGCGGGAGCGTCGGCGCATCAATGCCGAGACCGTGGAGCTCGCGACCGTGCTCGGGGATCCGGTGCGGCGGGCTCGCGGCGAGCTGCGGCTGGTGTTCGACGCGCTCGAGCTCGGTGACACCGCCGCCGCCGACGCGCACCTCGAGCGCCACGCCGCCATCGCGGCGAGCCTGCCGTTGCCGGCGCTGCGCGCCCAGTCGCTGCTGCTGCGGGCCATGCGAGCGACCAGCCGCGGCGCGTTCGAGGCGGCGCAGCGCCACCTCGCGCAGGCGCAGGCGACCCTGGGCGATCGGGGCGACAGCAACTCGGATCTCGCGCGGGCGGCGATGCAGGCCGGGCTCGCCTGCGCGCGCGCCGACGCGGCGGCACTCGAGGCCTGCGCCGACGAGGTCGTGGCGGTGGTCTCGCGCTACGCCGACCGTGCCTACGCGCGCGCACTGCAGCTGGTGCTGACGGCCCGCCGCGGGCAGCTGGCGCAGGCGCGCGCGCAGCTCGACGGCCTGATGTCCGAGCTCGACCTGTTCGCGACGCGACCATTCGTGTGCTGGCTCGGCGAGGCCTGCGTGGCCACGGGCGCGCGGGAGCACGCGCGGGAGCTGTTGGCCTGCCTCGAGCCCTTCGCCGATCGCATCCACAGCTGGGGCATCGGCCTGATGGTCACCGAGGCGCCGCACACCGAGATCATGGGTGGACTCGCGCGGCTGCTGGGCCGTCACGACGATGCGGTCGCGTGGCTGCACGACGCCGCGCGGCGCTGCGAGGCCGCCGACGCACGCCCCCACCTCGCGCGCATCATGGTGGCGCTGGCGGCCGCGCTGCTCGAGCGCGGCGGACCCGACGACGTCGAAGCCGCCCAGCGGCAACGGACGCGCGCACGCTCGCTCGCCGAGGTGTTGGATCTGCCCGGCGTGCGCGAGGCCTGCGACGCGATCGCGACGGCACCGCCGCCGCGCGCGGCGCCCTCGCTTTCGCAACCGCCGGCGTTGCGGCCGCGACTGCAGCGCGAGGGCGAGACCTGGCTGGTGCACGCGGGCGAGCGCAGCCACCGGCTCAAGGATTCGCGCGGCGTCCAGATGCTGGCCGAGCTGCTGGCGCGCCCGACCGAGGCGCTGCACGTGCTCGAGTTGCACGGCGACGTCGACACCGGCGACGCCGGTCCGGTGCTCGACGCGGTGGCGATCGCCGACTATCGCCGCGCGCTGGTGCAGCTGCGCGACGAGCAGGAGGATGCCGAGTCGATCGGCGACCTCGCGCGCGCCGAGCAGCTGCGCGCGCGGCTCGAGGCGGTCGCACAGGAGCTGGCCGCCGGCGTGGGGCTCGGCGGACGGATCCGTCGTGACCGCGCGGCGATCGAACGCGCGCGCGTCAACGTGCGCCGACGCCTGGCCGACGCCATCGGTCGCATCGCGGCGCTCGACCCCGAGCTCGGTGCGCACCTCGACTGGGCGGTGAAGACCGGCATCTTCTGCAGCTACCAGCCCAACGGTCGCAGTCGCCTCAGGCCGTCGCCTCGAGGATCAGGTTGAAGGGCGTCTCGGTCGCGCGGCGCAGCCGCGCGAAGCCACCGCGCGTGACGACCTCGCGCAGGCGCGCCTCGCCGGCCTGGGCGCCCAACGCCGGACCGTGCTGCGACAGCGAGTGCGGCACGCAGATGCAGGTCGACGCGGCGTAGAACACCCGGCCCACGGGGTTGTGGTTGTGCTCGGGGCGATCGCCGGCGAAGGGCTCCACGATCATCCACGAGCCGCCCGGTGCGAGCGTGCGATGCACGTGCTTGGCGGCACCGACGGGATCCTCCATGTCGTGCAGGCAGTCGAAGTGCGCCACGAGATCGTAGTCGCGACCGGGGTAGTCGGTCGCGCGCGCGACCTCGAACACCACGCGATCGGCCACGCCGGCTTCGACCGCGCGCACACGCGCCAGCTCGATCGAGCGCGCGTGCGAGTCGAAGCCCCAGAAGCGCGACTCGGGAAACGCCTTGGCCATGAGGATCGTGGACGCGCCCAGGCCACAGCCGACGTCCGCGACGCGGGCACCGCGACGCAACTTGGCCTCGACGCCGTCGAGGGCCGGGATCCAGCTGCTGACGAGGTTGCCCAGGTAGCCCGATCGAAAGAAGCGCTCGGTGCCCTCGAACAGACACGGATGGTGCTCGCCCCACGACAGGCCCTCGCCGCTGCGGAAGCGCTCGGCAATCCGCGGCTGCGCGTCCCAGATCGCGGCCGTCACCTGGTACAGCCCGGGCACGAACGCGGGGCTGTCGGGATCCGCCAGCGCGACCGCGTGCTCGGCCGGCAGGGCATAGCGCCCGGTCTGCGCGTCGTAGGTGACGTACTGCGCGGCGGCCTGGGCGTCACACCACTCGCGGACGTAACGCTCGGCCGTACCGGTGTGCTCCGCGAGCTCGGCCGGGGTGAGCGGGCCCGCCTGCGCCATCGCGCGGTACAGCCCGAGCCGATCGCCGAGCACGACCAGCGCGGCCGACATCGCCGCGCCCACATCCCCCACGACCTTGCCTAGAAATGCCTGCAGCTTCGCGTCGTCGATCGCCGTCGTCATGTCCGTGCCGCGGGCGGACGGGCCCGCGCCCCTCACGGGCAAGGCGTGACGACCGGTGTTCCATCGTTCCATCGCGACCACGGCACCGGCCTGGGCCGCGTGGGTCCGCTCACGCAGCTGAACGGTCGCGCGCTCCCGCGCGTGCGGCCACGACCCGAGGGCGCGGCCGCACGTCGTGCTTTCGCGATCAGTGCGCGGCGTACCACGCCACGACGGCCGGATGCTTGCCGACCGCCTCCCACACGCCGATGACCTTGGGGCTGTCATCGAGCACGGTGGTGGGCACGTGGTCGAGCGCGCCGCTTCGGATCCACTTCACCAGCGTGAAGATCTTGAGGTCACCGACGCCGATGCGATCGCCCGCGACGAAGGGCCCCGCGCCGAGCAGCCGCTGCATGCTCGCGCCCCACGCCGGGATCGTGGTCTGCGCCAGCGCCTCGCGCTTGGCCTGCTTCTCCGCCGCGTCGGTGATCCGCAGCGTGACGCTGATGGCGTGACGCAGCTCCTCGCCGGCCGCCAGCACCTCGTCCTGCTTGGCCGCAGCCCACGCGTCGTCGGGCGTGAGGCCGTAGGCGCGGCCGACATAGGAGAGGATCGCGTTGCACTGCGTCAGGCGGCCCTTGCCCGCGATGTCGAGCACCGGCAGCGCGCCGAAGGGCATGGTCGACTTGAGCGCCGGCCAGTCTGGACCCTTGATGCGGTTGTCCTGGAAGGGCACGCCCGCGATCGCGAGCGCGAGGCGGCACTCGTCGCCGCGTGAACCATTGAAGTCGAAGTACGTGAGCTCGAGGTCGGCCATGGCGTTGGACTGTAGCCGGCCTCGACGTCGCCGCCGACGGCGATGTTACGGCGCCAGGCTCAGAGACCGTCCGCGAATGCTGACGGACTCTCGTCGCGAGAGCGACCGGAAGGTGAGGGGTCCCGTGACCGGCAGCGCCGGGCACGGGCAGGGGAAGCGGAGCTTCCTCTCCATGGGCTCAGTCGACGCACTCCCAGTCGGACTGGCACATCCCCGCGGTCTCGCAGGTGCACAGGCCCGAGACCGGGTCGCAGGCCTGGTTGCCGCAGAAGACGCCCGCGGCATCGCAGCGCTCGAAGCACACCGCGCTGCCGTCGTCGGCGACGCCGCTGCAGGTGTAGCTGGCGCCCAGGCCGGCGCAGTCGCCATCGGCCGCGCACGCGGTGACGCAGGTCCGCAGCCCGCGGACCAGCACGCACGCCTGGCCGGGATCGATCGCGGTGCACGAGTCGTCGTCGTCGCACTGCGCCGGGACGCACAGGCCGTCGACGCAGTCGACGTTGTAGGGGTACGCGCCGGGGCACGGCATGCCCGGCAGGCAACAGTCGGAGGGCACGCCGCAGCTCTCCACGCACTGCAGGATGCCGTCACCGACCGGACCGCCACTCGAGCTGTCGGCCGCAGCCGTGCTGTCGCCGCTGCTGCCGCTGCTGCCGCTGCCGGTGCTGCTGCTGCTGCCGCCACCGGTCGAGCTACCCGCGTCGTCGGCCGACTCGGTCGTGCACGCGAAGAGCCCTGCGGCGACCACGAGCGAAGCGATGCGCATCACCGCGTCAGGGTATCAGCGTCCGGCGTCGCGCGGGGCCGGCTCGCGCCACGCGAACGCGGCGATCGCCGCGAGCAACAGCCCCAGCGCCAGCGCCACCGCGACGCTGGCCTGCTGCGACTGCGGCACCTGCAGCGTGTCGAGCAACACCGCGGGCACGTTGCCCGGTGGGGTGCCGCCGAGATCGACCAGCGTCTGCGCGAGCTCGGGCGCGAGCGGCTCGGTGTGGCCTCGCAGCACCACACGCCCGGGTCCGCGGGCCGCATCTGCACGCACGCGCGCGATGACGATCGCCCCTTGCAACGTCACCACGTCGACGTCGGCGCCGGTCATCGGCGCGAGCACGGCCCGCGCCGGCTGCGACTGATCCGCCACTTGCCCCGGCCCCGGCAGGTACTCGCCGAGCACCCAGCCATCGCGCAGCACGCCGGCGACCTCGAGCCACGGGGGTGGTTGCGGCGGCATCGCGTCGGTCGCCAGATCGATCCGCGGCCACGCGTCGCGCCACGCGACATCGGCGAGCGCGCGCGCGCGCGCCGATGCGATCGCAGCGGCGGCCGCAAGCACCAGCCCCACGATCGCCTGCACGCGTCCGGGGTTGGCCCACGCGCGCACCAGCCACGCCGCGGGCAGCAGCAGCGGCAGCGACCAGAGCATCCACGCGGGCTCGGGCGCCAACGCGGCCGCGAGCGCGGCCGGCGAGACCGCGGCCACCAGCGCGCGCAGCAGCGGCCGAGCCATGGACGCGAGCATAGCCAAGCGCGGCGGTCGGACCCAAGTGTGCGGCCGACCGTGGTAGCGTCGCCGGCCGAGCATGGCTGTCACGGTCCGCGGATCGACGCGTGCGCGCTGCTTGGCGGCGATCGTCGGCCTTGCCGCCTGCGGCCGCGAGGGCGACCCGCGGGCGTGGATCGGCGAGCGCGCGGCGGTGGTCCGCTGCAGCGCCGCGGGCCGCAACCCGCCGCCGCCGATCATGGCCGGGATCCCGGCCCCGCCGCCGCCCAGCGGTCTGCTGGCGCGACAGCTCGATCCGCTCGCGCTCGACGCGATGGGCTACCGCCGCGACGCGACGGTGTGCGCGGTGCTCGAGGCACCCCCGGGTGCGACCATCGACGTCGCCCGCACCGCGCTGCCCGCGGTGCTCACGCTGCACGACCGGGCCGATCGCGAGGCCACGCGCATCGGAGGTCGCTGCACCTGCGAGATCGCGCGCGAGCTCGGCGTGCGGGATCTGGTCGCCTCGTGCGCGCAGACGCCGACGGTCGCGGGCTGCGACACGGCCGCGCGCGCCGACGAGCTCGCGACCGCACTGCAGCCGCTGCGCGAGGCGGTGGCCGCGGTCGAGCTGCCGTGGCAGCACTGGCGCCTGGTCGGCGCGACCGATCGACCGGGGTGGTTCGCCGACCACGTCGACGCTCTGGTCGCCAACCACGACGGCGGCACGCTGGTGTTCCGCCCCGGTCAGGCCCTGCCCGCGCGGGTCGATCCGGCCGTGCGCGCGCTGCTGGGACTCGAGCACGTGGTCGCGGTGCTGCGGCAGGACTCCGGCCGCGCGCTGGTGCTCGCGCGCGAGCTCGACGGCCTGCTGGTGCTCGACCACTTCGCGCAACCCCAAGCCTCACCGGAGCGCGCGCCGCTGCTCGAGCGCATGCGCGAGGCCCAGCTCACCGCGATGGTGTCGCGGCTGGCCCCGCCGACGCAGGCGCGCGAGACCATGGCCGCGCCGCAGCACGGCACGATGGTGGAGCTCGATCGGCCCATGCTCGAGGAGGTCGATCGCGCCGCGCTCGCGACCGCGGTGCTGCTCGACCAGCCCGCAGCCGCACCCGCGCCCGCGGGTCCGCCGGCGCTGTTCGATCGAGTGTCGTTCCAGGCGCCCTTCGGCGAGCAGGGCGCGGTGCTGCGCATCGAGCACGCGCTCAGCGTCGACGGGCTCGCGTGGGCGCAGACGCTGTCGGACGCGGCGTTGGTCGGCAACCTCGGCGGGCTGGGCCTGCGCGACGAGCCGCCGCCGCCCGCCGAGCTGCCGGCGGGTCTGCGCCTGGTGCTGCGCGGCAGCACCACCGAGCGCTACGCGGTGCACGGCGTGCACCGGCTGCCCTCGCTGCTGCAGACGCTCGAGCTCGCGGCCCCGGGCGCGGTCGCGGGCACGCTGTCCGCGTGGCGCGTCGACTGGCCCGGCGGGCCGGTGCCCGCGCCCGCCGACGCGCCCGAGCTGTTCGCGGGGCTGCGCTCGCTCGCGCAGCGCCGCTACCGTCTCGACGCCAGCTTCGATCCGTCGCGGACCAAGCTCGTCGTCGAGATCACGCCGCGCTGACCCGCGTCACTGCGCGGCCGCGGCCGCGGGCTTGGTCTCGCTGGCGAGCTGCGTCGTCGTGGCCGCCGGCGCGGGCGCGACCAGGCGCTTGGGCTGCTCGCCGTGGCAGATCTGCGTCCACGACTTGCAGCCACGCACGACCGTGTCGTGGGCGATGTCGTCGAGGTGCGCGAGATGGGTCTTGGCCTTCTCGTCGTCACCGGCGACCTGCAGCGCGAACACGTGGCTGTCGCTGACGAACAGCACCACCGAGTAGAACTTCTGCTCCTCGCTGCCGGGCGGGACGTAGCCGAAGTCGAAGCGCGTGCCGGCGACACCGTTGCGGCTCTTGGCCGGCTTCTGCTCGAGCAGGGTGTAGCCGCGGCGCGCGAGCTTCTTGATGAGGTCCTCGGACCAGAACACCAAGGTGCCGCCCTCGACGTTGTCGAACACGGCGAGGTTGAGCCCGACGTCGTCGCCGGCCTTCATGCGCACGCCCGAGTCGTCGGCGCTGACCTCGGCATAGCCGCTGGGCGGATCGAGCTTGTAGGGCGCACACGCGCTCGCGAGCGCGGCGGTGAGTGCGAACAGGGCAGCGGTGATGGCGGTCTTCATGGTCACTTCCACTCCGTCGCTTCGACCCCGAGCGAGTCCACCCACGGGAACGGGTCGTTGCTGCTGGGCACCGGCGTGTTGGGGCCGCGCTCGTACATCGAGAGCGTGAGCGTCGAGAAGGCGATGAGGCTGTCGAGCTGACGCATGCGGCCCTTGAGCACCTCGAGCTCCGAGTTGACCTGATCGAGTGCCGCGCGCACGTGCAGCGCCTCGTCGACCGTGCGCGCCTTCGACAGCAGCTCGAGCAGCTGCTTCTGCGTGCTCTCGAGCGCGCGGATGCGCGACTGCATGTCGACGTACTCCGCGCCGACGTCTTGCGTGCTCAGCGAGCGCTGCTCGACCACGCCGTAGTCGGCGAGCTCCTTCATCGCCTCGCGCAGGCGACGGGCCGGGATCTTGAGCACGATCTCGCCGTCGCCCATCGAGTGCACGTAGCCGCCGAAGCGCTCGGGCAGGGCCTCGGCGTTCGCCATCGCCTCTTCGACGTTGAAGACCGCCACGCGCATCGCGGCGGTATAGATGATGAGGCGACCGCCGGGGTCGTTGCGCGGCTCCTCGACCGCGGGCTCGCCACGCGAGACGCCGCTGCCGGTGGACGGGGCCGGCGTCGTGGGGCTGACCGGGGCCGCGAGCTCACCCGAGGGCGGCTCGTACTCCACGGGCGCACCACCGTACGCCTCGTCCATCCTCTCGTCGGCCGCGCCGATGGCCGACTTCGCGTACTCGCCATCGGCCATCTCGCGATGCCCCGGCGCCATCGGGGCGCTCGAGGGCGAGACATTCTTCATGCAGCCGGGCGCGAACAAGCCCAGCACCACAAGCCATCGCAGTCGCGTTCGCAGTCGTCGCATCGTGTTGCCCTCGTGGTCGGCCTTGCCGTCCGCCCGCAGAACGACGCCCGGCCGCACCACCTTACAACCGCCGCGCCGGGCTTGCCCACGGCCCGGCGACCCGCGAAGCTTGGCCGCCCATGCGTGCCCGCCTCGCCGCCCTCGCCCTCGTCGCCGTTGCCTCCAGCGCGTGCTCGAAGCAGCGCACGCCACCGCCCGCGATCCCGCCGGGGGCGCCGACCGAGCTGACCGAACCCGACGTGGACGAGGACGGCATCGACGACGACGTCGAGCCGGTGCCGGGCCAGGCCACGCCCGACACGCCGCCGCCCGAGGGCGGTGACGACGACGGCTTCGGCCCCGCGCCGACCGCGACGCCGAAGTGGGCCGCGCAGGCCGCGAGCAAGCTGACCGCGCACGTCAAGGGCAAGCGCCGCGCGTGGGAGCGCCTGGCGACGATGGTCGATCGCTTCGGCCCGCGGCCCAGCGGCAGCAAGGCGCTCGAGCAGGCCATCGACTGGTCGGTCGAGACGATGCGCGCGGACGGCTTCGACACCGCGCGGCGCGAGAAGGTGATGGTGCCGCACTGGGAGCGCGGTCGCGAGTCGCTGCAGGTGACCGCGCCGACGCGGCGCGAGCTGACCGTGCTGGGCCTCGGTGGCACCGTCGGCACCAAGGGCACGCTGCGCGCGGAGCTCATGGTCGTCGCGGATCTCGACGAGCTCGATCGTCGCGGCGCCGAGGCCAAGGGCAAGATCGTGCTGGTCAACCTCGCGATGCCGCCGTACGACCACGAGAACGAGGAGTCGGGCTACGGCACCGCCGTGCGTCCGCGATCCGAGGGAGCCTCGCGCGCGGCCAAGCACGGTGCGCGCGCGCTGCTGATCCGCTCGGTCACCGCGGTCAGCCTCGACAACCCGCACACCGGCGCGATGCGCTACGAGGACGGCGTGGCGAAGATCCCGGCCGCGGCGGTCACGATCGAGGGCGCGGAGTTCCTCGCCCGCGCCGCCGCGCGCGGCCCGGTCACGGTGCAGCTCTCGCTGGGCGCGCGGCGCTTGCCCGATGCGCCCAGCGCCAACGCGGTCGCGGAGCTGCGCGGCCGCGAGCTGCCCGAGGAGGTGGTCGTGATCGGTGGCCACATCGACTCGTGGGACGTGGGCGACGGTGCCAGCGACGACGGTGCCGGCTGCGTCATGGCGATGGAGGCGGCGCTGCTGCTCAAGGAGCTGGGGCTGGTGCCGCGTCGGACGGTGCGCGTGGTGCTGTTCACCAACGAGGAGTTCGGGCTGCGCGGCGGCAAGGCCTACTTCGAGGCCCACGGCAAGGAGGTCCATGCCGGTGCGATCGAGTCCGACTCCGGCGCCGGCGCGCCCAAGGGCTTCGGCGTCGCGGGCAAGGACAAGGAGAAGGTCGCGGCACTGCAGCGCTTCGCGCCGCTGTTCGCGGGCCTGGGCGCGAGCGACATCCAGCAGGGCTGGGGCGGCGCCGACATCTCGCCGCTCACCGACGCGGGCGTGCTGTCGCTGTCGCTGCGCCCCGATGGCAGCCGCTACTTCGACGTGCACCACTCGCCGGCGGACACGGTCGACAAGATCGATCCCGATCACATGCAGCGCAACGCCGCGGCGCTGGCGTTGATGGCGTACATCCTGGCGGAGCGGTGATCGCCGGCGCAGGCGTCAGCGCGCGAGCGCGGGCACCTGCACGATGCGATCCTCGTCCTGGCACCACGCCGTGAGCGCGCCGCCGTAGACGCAGCCCGAGTCGAGACCCATCACGTTGGCGGTGCGGTAGTGGCCGCGCCAGGCCCAGTGGCCGTGCACGACCAAGGTCGTGCCGGCGTAGAACTCGTCCCACGGACGAAACGGCGGCGGGCAGTCGGCGGGGCCGCGATCGAACTTGCTGCGCACGCCGTCGGCGGAGCAGCAGCGCACGCGCGTGGCGAAGCTGACGGGTTCGCTCTGCAGCCAGGTGTCGTCGTGCTCGCCGCGATCGAGCGCGGCCGCGACCGAGGCGAGGTTGGTCCAGTGCGGGTGCACGCCCGCGTGCACCAGCCACGCGTCGGGCCCGCGACCGCGCGAGCGCAGCTGCGTCAGCACCGGCAGCGCGCGCAACGACGCCAGCAGCGTGTCGGCGTCGGGTGCGGTGAACAGCGGCTCGAGCGTGTCGCGCTTGCGCGGCCACGCGCCGCTGCGGGCACACAGCGCGTAGACCTCGTGGTTGCCGAGCACGCCGCGCCCGCCGACGTCGCGCCACAGCCGCGCGGCCGCGAGCGTGTCGGGCCCGCGGTTGATCACGTCGCCCGCGGCCCACAGCTCGTCGCGCCCCGGATCGAAGCGAATCTCGTGCAGCAGCCGCTCGAGCTCCCTCGCGCAGCCCTGGATGTCGCCGACGATCCACCGCATGACGACCGCTCGCAGTGTAGCGCCGTCACGGGGCTCGCGTCTGCCCACGGCTTTGGTCATGCTGCACGGCGTGCCGCTGGATCTCGCGGGGCCCCAGGGCCTGGGCCTGCTCGTGCTCGCGGGCACCGCGGCGAGCGTGATCAACACCATGGCCGGCGGCGGCGGGCTGCTGGTGCTGCCGACGCTGCTCGCGCTCGGGGTCCCACCCGGTGCGGCCAACGGCACCATGCGCGTCGGCGTGCTCGCGCAGAACGTGACCTCGGTGCTGGCGTTCTCGCGCAGCGGCCTGGGCGAGCTGTCGCTGGTGCTGCGGCTGCTGCCCGCGATGGCGCTGGGCGCCTTCGGTGGGGCCTGGGCCGCGACGCGGCTGTCCGACGCGATGCTGCGACCGCTGTTCGGCGGCGTGCTGCTGCTGTGGGCGGTCGCGTTGCTCGTGCGACCGGGCCGCTTCTTCGATCCGCCCAGCGAGCCGCGACCCGCGGGCTGGGGCAGCCAGCTCGCCGCGCTCGCGATCGGCGGCTACGGTGGCTTCCTGCAGGTGGGCGTGGGCTTCCCGTTGCTGGCGCTGTTGGTCTCGGGGCTGGGTCACGCGCCGGTGCGCGCCAACGCGATCAAGGTCGCGTTGGTGCTGGGCTTCACGCTGGTGTCGCTGCCGACCTTCGCGGTCGCGGGCCAGGTGCTGTGGCGCGAGGGCGCCGCGCTGGCGGTCGGCGGCGTGCTCGGGGGTTGGATCGGCGCGGCCTGGCAGCTGCGCGCCGGCGCCACCGTGGTGCGCTGGTTCGTGATCGTGACCGTCGCGGTCAGCGGCGTGCTCATGGCGCTGCAGCATTGAGCGAGCATCGGGCATGATGGAGCCCGCGCCGATGTCCGAGCCCGACGCGTCCGATTCGAGCCTGCCCGCGACGGCGCGCGACGCCCTCGACGAGTCGACCGCGCGCGCCGTCACGCTCGAGCAGGCCGCGTCGCCGTCGCCGGTGCGCAAGCAGCAGCTGGGCGCGGCGCTGTCGTGGCTCGGCGCCGCGACGCTGCCGCTGGCGCCGGGCGCCGCGCTGGGCTTCTACGCCGCCGATGCCGGCATGCGCTGGCTGCCGACCATGCTCGGGCTGGTGCTCGCGACCGTGGTGCTCGCGCTCGCGGCGATGATCGCCGGCCGCGTGCTGCAGGGCACCGCGGTGCACGAGACCCCGCGCGGCCGTCGCGTGCGCCGCCGCGTGATCGCCCTGGGCGGGCTCGCTGCGTTCGCGATCGCGGCGCGGCTGTTGCTGTTCTGGGTCGCGCGTCCGACCCCGCTCACGACGCTGGCGCCCGAGGCCTTCAACCGCGCGTTCGCGGCGGACGCGACCTCGTACCGCGAGTACGACGAGACGCTGCGCGGCCTGGTCGACGCGCTGGCGCAGCGCGGCCGCATGTTCGAGCCCGACGCGGTGCTGGGCGCCGATGACGAGCGGGCGCTGCGCGAGGCGTGGTTGTCGCTGCACGACGCCGCGTTCGCGCTCGATCAGATCCGCATCTTCTACGAGGACTGGTGGCACTTCGATCCCTCGCGCGCCGAGCGGGACCGCCACCTGCGCGCGTTCCTGCTGACGTTCGCGGCCGAGCTCGCGCTGTACGAGAAGGCCGCGCGCTTCGTCGCGTTGGTCGAGCGCAACCGCAACGCGGTCAAGTTCCTCGATGCACCGCACGAGGCCGCGGGCCTGCCTGCGGGCACGCTGTCGCGGCTCAAGCAGGACCTGCTGGGCGTGCGCGACCACGCGCGGGTGGTGGCCGGCGAGCAGTACCTGCAGTGGCTGGCCGCGGGCCTGGGCGGCCGCGCGCAGGCGGACGCGCTCGGGGTGGCGTGGCTTTGGCGCCGCATCGAGGGCCACCTCGCTGCGGTCGGTGAGCTCGGCCTGGTCACGCGCACGGACCTGCAGGTCGCGGCCGACCTCGAGGTGTTCCGCCGCGCGGTGCGACGCGCGTGGTACCCGGCGCAGAGCAAGGTCGCGGAGTGGATGGGCGACACGCGGGTGCGCCGGGCCGGCTGGTACCTCATCGACGAGGCGCAGCAGGAGCAGATGGACGCGGCGGCGGTGCCGGGCGACATCATGCTGTCGCGCAAGAACTGGTACGTCAGCAACGTCGGGCTGCCGGGCTTCTGGCCCCACGCGATCCTCTACCTCGGCGATCCCGACAAGCTCGCGGCCTACTTCGACGACGCCGACGTGCGCGCGTGGGTGCGCGAGCGTGGCGGTCGCGACGAGGGCCTGTCGGACTACCTCGCGCGCACGCACCCTTCGGTGTGGCTGCGCTACACCGCAGGCACGCCCGAGGGCCCCTACCGCGTGATCGAGGCCATCTCGGAGGGCGTCAGCCTCAACACGCTCGCGCACGCCTCGGGCGACTACCTCGCGGTGCTGCGACCGCGGCTGTCCAAGCGCGCCAAGGCCCAGGCCATCGTCGAAGCCTTCGGCCACGCCGACAAGCCCTACGACTACGACTTCGACTTCGCCACCGATCACGCGCTGGTGTGCACCGAGCTGGTGTGGCGCTCGTATCGCCCCGCCCACGACAAGGCCGGGCTCGACATCCCGCTGGTCGAGATGGCCGGCCGCATGACCCTGCCGGCCAACGCCATCGCGGGGCTGTACGCGCGCGAACGCGGCAGCGAGCGCCGCCAGCTCGACTTCGTGTGGTTCTACGACGCGATCGAGCACGAGCAGCGCGCGTTCGCGGCCGACGAGCCCGCGTTCGCGGGCTCGTTCGAGCGCGTGAAGTGGGACCTCGCGCTGCAGTGACCCGCGGCGTGGTTGACAGGCGCCGCGGTGTGAGCGTCGATCGGAGCATGATCCGCACCGCCGCTCTCGCGTTCGGCCTGTCCGTGCTCGCGCCCGCGCTGGGTCTGACCGCCACTGCCCACGCCGCGCCGGTGTGGATCGGCGACTTCGAGACCGGCGACCTCTCGCAGTACGAGGGCACGCTCAACCAGACCATCAACGGCGTCGACTACATCACCGTGGTGCAGGACGTGGTCGCGCAGGGTCGCTACGCCGCGCGCATCGAGCTGCACGACGACGCCGTGTGGGGCAACGGGTTGCGTCGCGTCGAGCTGCACCACAGCCCCGCCGACGGGCGCACCGCCGAGGGCGCGCAGACGTGGTTCGCGTGGAGCCTGTATCTGCCCGAGACGTTGCCGGCCGATCCCGGCCAGGGCATCGGCTACTGGGAGAGCGATCAGAGCTATCAGTCGCTGATGGTCTGGGACGTCGCGGGCGAGACCATCACGTTCTCGACGCGCCATCCCGACTACGTGCAACAGTGGCAGGCCGATGTCGCCACCGCCGGGCAGTGGCATCGCATCGCCGTACACGTGCTGTGGTCGACCGATCCCGCGGTCGGCCGCGTCGACGTGTGGTGGGACGGCGAGCAGGTCGTCACCGACGCGGCTGCGGCGACGCTGGTCGACGGCAACCCCGCGTTCACGCAGTTCGGCCTCATCCGCGGCGACATGGACTTCGCCGACGTGCCGGTGATCTATCTCGACGACGCCGTCGAGGGCGACAGCCTCGACGACGTGCATCCGTCGCTGCAGCCCGAGGGCGGCGACACCAGCGGCGGCAGCGGCAGCG
>JAIBBS010000389.1 GCA_019694555.1 Nannocystaceae bacterium | reverse complement strand
CCAGCCGCGGCCAGCCGGCGGGCACGCGCGCGGCCGCCAGCGCCAGCGCCACCGCCAGCGCCGGCGTCGCGAGCACCAGCGGCAGCACCGCGAAGCGCTCGAGGATCCACGCCGCGAACGGCGAGCCCGGATCGAGATCGCCCAGGCTCGCGAAGCCGGGCCCGACCACGAGCCACGCGATACCCACGGCGATCGCCGCGCTGCGGTGGGCGCGGGGCCAGGCCGCGCGCACGCCCAGCGCCACCGCGATCGCGATCGCAGCCGCGAGCAGCGGCGCATCGGTCGAGCCCGCGGTCCAGGCGTCGGCGTGGTGGCCCAGCGAGAAGCCGATCTGCGCGGCGGCGCCGGGCGACGCGTCGTGCAGGCTGAGATCGAAGGTGCCGTAGTCGCGCCGCAGCACGTGATCGACCAGGCCCCGCAGCGTGTCGATCTCGCCCCAGCGCCACGGACCGTCGCCCACCAGCAGCGTCGCGAACACCAGCAGGCCCAGCGCGCTGCCGACCACACCGCGCAGCCCCGCGCGCAGCAGCGCGGCCGCGCCGGGCTGCTGCGGCCAGGCGGCCGCGACCGCCAGCGGCAACAGCCCGATCGCAGTCAGGTGGGTCGCGACCGCGGCGCCCAGGCACACGCCGGTGCCGATCGCACCCAGCGGACGAGCGATCGCCAGCCACACCATCACCGCGGCGGCGAGCACCAGCGGACCGAAGACCTCGCACTCGACGGTGTGCAGCACGACGACGTGCGCGCTCGCGACGAGGGCGACGGTGGCGTAGGCGACCGGCCACGGACACAGCCGTCGGCTCGCGCGCGCGAGCAGGGCCCAGCCCGCCGCGGCCGCGAGCGCACACGGCAGCGCGGCCGCGATCATCGGCGGCACGCCCACCGCCCACAGCGCGCGCGACAGCAGACCCAACAGGCGCATCCACGGATAGCCCGGCGGATGCGGCACGCCGCCGCGCAGCATGATCGTGCCCAGCTCGCCGGCGTCGCCCGGCCCGATCGCGCGCGGCAGCGCCAGCGCGACCGTCAGCAGCAGCCACGCCACCAGCGCCGCGAAGCCCAGCGCCTCGCCGCGTGCGCGCGCGGTGGCGTCGGCGGTGCTCATCGCGACAGCACGTCGTCGAGCGCGAGCAGCCACTGACCCGCGGGGTTGACCACCCACGAGCTCGGGCGCACGCGGCTGCGCAGCGCGTCGGCGACCGGCTCGGGCCCCGCGAGCGCCTCGGCGGGGGCGCCCGGTGGCAGCCCGTCGGCGGAGATCGTCATCTGCGGTGCGAGCCCGCGGCAGCCCGCCGGCCACGCGGCGAGCACCAGCGTGCGGCCGTGGCGATCGAGGATCGGCTGCCACCACGGCGAGCTGGTCGCGCACAGCCGATCGAGGATCTCGTCGGGCCAGCTCGCCGCGACCTCGAGCGTGATCGCGTCGTCGAACGCGACGCCCGGCGTGGGCAGGGTCGCGGACTCGAACGCCGGCGCGCGTGCCTCGAGCTCGCGCACGTGCGGCACCGGGCGCGACAGCAGCGACAGCGCGACGTCGAGCTCGGGCCGCCGCGACGGATCCGGATCGCACAGCGCCGCCGCGAGATCGAGCTCGGGCAGGCTCGCGGCCTCGTCGGCGTCGATCGGGCCCAGGCGTCCGCGCACCAGCGCGCCGAGCAACGCCCCGACCGCGAAGCGATCGGCGGCCGAGCTCGGCGCTGCGCCGGCGCGCACCTCCGGCGGCGTGCACGAGAGCAGCTCGTCGAGCGCGCCGGTGTGCGTCGCCGCCAGGCCCTGCAGATGGTGCGCACCGAAGGGCCCCAGCGTCGGCCGACCCAGCGCGTCGGCGGCGATGTTGCTGGGCAACAGCGCACCGTGGACCAGCCCGCGCGCGTGCGCGGCGATGAGGCCTTCGATCAAGAACGCGACCAGCGCCCGCGCGCGCGGGCGCATCGCGGCCATGCCCGGCGGTCGCACCAGCGTGCGCAGGGTCGGGCCCGCGGCGCGCGGCAGCACCAGCAGGCCGACGTCCTCGCGCAGCTCGAGGATCGGACGGATCGCGGGATGACCCACCGACGCGGCCGCGCGCGCGACCGTGGCGAAGCGCTGCATCGCCGCTGCGATCTCGGGATCGAGCGGCGCCTGCTCGGGCACGTCGGCGAGCAGCAGGTGGATCTCGACCTCCTGCAGGCTCGTGCGATCGACGCCCACGTACGCGGCACCGACCAGCGCCGAGTCGGCGGTGCCGGTCACGCGATAGCGGCCCGGCAGCGCGCGCACGACGTGGCGCTCCGGTGGCAGCACCACCTCGGCCGCCAGCTCGTGGCCCAAGCTGGTCAGCGCGCGCGCGAGCAGGGCGAGGCACGCCTCGTCGTCGGGGCGCTGACGCAGCGAGGCCTGGGCGTGGCGGGCCGCGGCCTCGGCGTCGCCGAGATCCCAGCACAGCTCGGCCGCGAGCCCGTGCGCGGCGGCATCGGTGGCGGCGTCGCCGAGCTCGCCCAGGGCCCGCAGCGCCGCGAGCGGCTCGCCCGCGTCGGCCCACACCTTCGCG